>JAHELQ010000053.1:0-9005 GCA_024644125.1 Candidatus Aminicenantota bacterium
CATGAAAAAAAAAGTGACCAATGATGCGGTATCCTACATCAAATCTCTGGCCAAAAACCGGAACCGGAACCAGGAGCTGGCGGAAAAAGCGGTTAGTGAAAGTAGTTCGTACACCGCCGAGGAATGTCTTCAAAGCAAGCTGGTGGAATATATGGCCGACAATCTGGAAGCCTTGATCGAAAAGATTGAAGGGACAGAGGTGCGGCGGGCGAACGACAATGCCGTAGTGGTGCTCGAGTTGAAGAACCGGTCGATAAAACAGATAGAGATGAGCTGGAGGCAAAAATTACTCCGTACCATCACCAATCCTAGCCTGGCTTATTTCCTGTTGATATTCGGACTTATCGGTCTATACCTGGAATTCAGCCATCCGGGACTTATCATTCCCGGCGTTTTGGGGGCTATTTGTTTGCTGTTGGCGTTCCTGGCGTTTCAGGTGTTGCCTATCAATTATATCGGTTTGCTTTTAATTATATTGGCTATCGGTTTTTTTATCGCCGAAGTGAAAATCCAGGGCTTCGGTATGTTTGGAATCGGGGGGATTGTTTCGTTTTTCCTTGGTTCGTTGATGCTGATTAACGCCCCCATCCCGGAGATGAAACCTACAATGTCCATAATTATCGCTTTTACCATATGTTTTGCCGCTATCTTCATGTTTTTGACCTATAAAGTGTTTCAAGCAATGAAACGGAAGATCGAAACCGGGGAGGAAGGGTTGATAGGAGAAATTGGAACTGCCCGTACCGATATCGACCGGAATTCCGGCAAGGTGTTTGTTCATGGCGAATGGTGGAACGCATTTTCGGGCGAAACCATCCAGGCCGGTACAAAAGTGCGGGTTGTGGCCGTCCAGAATTTCAAGTTAGAAGTTAACGCCTTAAAAAATGGCGATTAAATAAAAACGAGGAGGGGTTCATGCAATTTTCTTCGGTACCGATAGTGTTTATCGTTTTTGTGTTGATCATTTTGTTCAATTGGATCAAAGTCTTGAAAGAATATGAAAGAGGGGTCATTTTTAGACTTGGGAGAGTTCTTGGCAGGCCTAAAGGCCCGGGGCTCTTTTTTGTGTTGTGGCCCATCGATAAATTGGTGAAAATTAGTTTGAGGACCATTGTTCTCGATGTTCCCCCGCAGGATGTCATCACGAAAGACAATGTTTCGGTCAAAGTGAACGCGGTTGTGTACTGCCGCGTGGTTGATCCCAACAAGGCCGTGATCGAAGTACAGGATTATCTTTATGCCACGTCCCAGTTATCCCAGACCACACTCCGCTCTGTGTTGGGGCAGGTGGAATTGGACGAATTGTTGTCGGAAAGAGAAAAACTGAATCTGAAACTCCAGGAAATTATTGATGAACATACCGATCCCTGGGGAGTGAAGGTTTCGATGGTCGAGATCAAATATGTGGATCTGCCGCAGGAAATGCAGCGGGCTATGGCCAAACAGGCGGAGGCCGAGAGGGAAAGAAGGGCGAAAGTCATTCATGCCGAAGGCGAATTGCAGGCTTCGGAAAAATTGTTGCAGGCGGCTGAAAAAATGTCCCAGAACACAACCACTCTGCAATTGAGATATTTGCAGACCCTGATGGATATATCGGCGGATAATAGTTCGACCATTATTTTCCCGTTACCCATCGACCTTCTATCTGCATTCGCACAGAAAAAGTAACATGAAGGATATGGATAGCGAAAAATCCTACCTGGAGATAAAAGTCACATTTGTTCATATTGTCGTTCTCCTGGTAGCGGTGATCGGAATCGGAATAATCTTGTTCTATCTGGGCTTCCAGGCAGGTAAATCCTCATTGAGCGACCGGGTATCCAGCGATGAATTGAACAAAGGGATCAACAAGACCCAGGAAATAAAAATCGCCGACGATCTTTCGCAGACGCCAATCGAAAAGCAAGAATCGCAAGCGAACAGCATTGACCAGGAGTTCCGTCTGCATCAGCAGCCCGTTTCCCAGGACAATGCCGTTCAACCACAACCAACTCAAACAACCAAACAACCAGCGGTGGATAGCGGTTCGATCATCAAGGCTCGCCCTGTCAACAGGGATCCTTACTATGTAGTGCAGGTCGGGGCTTTTGAGAATCATCAGGAAGCGAAGTCCTACTCGGATAAATTCAGTAAAATGAAGTATCCGACTGAAATACAAAAAACAGTCGTCCGGGATATCATCATGTTCCGGGTCCTGCGAGGGCATTATATATCGAAAGAGCTGGCCAACAAAGAAATCAAGACTCTCGAGCGACTGGCGGGACGATCCGGTTTTTTTATCAAGCAAATGAATTAACGCTGGTTAGCCTTTTATAAAATAGCCCTCCGCCTTACGCGGGGGGTGGTCGTGAGAAACTAAATGAAAAAAATACTATTGTTCTGTTTGTCCGTTTTGTTGTACTCGCTTTCGCTACCGGAGCCAAACTGGTTTATCGCCGGTTTTTTCTTTCTAATACCTCTGCTTGTAATTATTGAACTCCAGGAATCGAAGCGTTCCTTCCTGGTGTTTTTTCTTTTTTCCTTTTTTTCCTATCTACTGATTCTCTATTGGATACCGAGAGTTATGGTGGTATACGGAGGAATGGACAAAACTGTCAGCGTGTTGGGGGTGCTTTTGTTAAGCGCGTTTTTATCCACATTCACCGGCCTGGCGGGAATTTTAATAAAATACTTTTTACGCAGGGGACTCGTTGCGCTGGTCTTTGTCCCTCTGGTTTGGGTAGTCAAGGACCTGGCGGTAGAGAATGTTCTGGGAGGATTTCCCTGGTGCTCCGCAGGTTATTCCCAGTTGCCCAATAAAATATTTATTCAGGTGGCGGAACTGGGCGGCATTCACCTGATTACCTTTCTTGTGGTTTTCTTCAACATGGCCATCTATTTTTTCTGGCGTAGCAAGGATAGGAAAATACTCGCCGTTATCTTTGTAGGATTTGTCGGCATCTACTCTAGCGGATATTTTCTTCGCCAATCATCCATGGCGGCAATCGAGCGACTGCCGCTTCACTACGCCGGTATTATCCAGCCGAACGCTAAACCGGAAGAGAATTTGGGGTGGGAGGAAAAAAACCGTCGTTTGCAGGGATTGTTCGATCAATCCAGCGAACTGAAGGAGAAAGGAGCGAGTTTTGTGGTTTGGCCGGAATTCACTGTATCTCTATATCCCCTTCAGAACCCCAGGATAAAGAAAAAATTCGAGGATTTTTCGAGGGATGTGGTTCCTCTAATTGCCGGGTTCACAGATATCCAGGGGCACCAGAAAATATTCAATTCCGCGATATTTTTTAACGGGGGAAATATTTCAAAGTATGATAAAGTGCATTTGACTCCCTTCGGTGAATATGTCCTGTTTCGTGAATATCTTTTTTTTGTAAAACGGATCGTCGATGAAATCAGCGATTTTTCTCCCGGGGAAGAAGTGCGGAACCTTGACATCAATGGCCATCCGGCGGCATCGCCAATTTGTTACGAGATCATTTTTCCTGAATTGGTGCGGGAGTTTGTGGCGCGGGGCGCGGAATTGTTGGTGACCATATCCAACGATTCCTGGTTCGGCGATACGTCGGCTCCCTATCAACATCTCGGCATGGCGATTTTCAGGTGTATCGAAAATCGACGATACCTTCTACGCTCTACGACCAATGGTATTTCAGCATTGATTGATCCAGCGGGTAATATCCTCCATAGGTCTCCCTATAACACCACTGATCACTTTATCGCCTCCTTCCGCTATATTCGACGGCAGACGGTATTCGCCCGGTTGGGCTACCTATTTCCCTATTTTTGTCTGATGATGCTATTATTGGGACTTTTATGGGGATTTGCCGCCGGACGCAGCCGAAAAAAAATTCCCAACTGAATTATGTGATTTTTTATTTATAATATTGGTATAGGATTTTTTTGCGGGAGGAAAACATGCCGGAATGGCTGTCGATGAATTCGTGGTCTCCTTATGTCGTAGGCGTCGGGATCGGCGTATTGAGCTGGATCTCGTTTTTAGTCTCCGATGCGCCGATCAGTTGCTCCACCGCTTTTTCCCGCTCCAGCGGAATGCTGGAAAAGTTGGTCAGAGGGAAGAAGGTGGAGGGAAAAGAATATTACCGTAAGTTCACTCCTGAAATAGATTGGGGATGGATGTTGGTCATCGGAGTGATGATCGGCTCTTTTTTGTCCGCCGGCTTTTCGGGGACATTTTTATGGCAATGGATTCCAGAGGTATGGTCGGAGCATTTCGGGCCCAATGTGATTTATAGGGTGCTTGTGGCGTTTGCCGGTGGAGTGTTGATGGGATTCGCCTCCCGTTGGACAGGAGGTTGTACCAGTGGGCACGGAATCAGCGGAACGCTTCAACTGGCGATATCCAGTTGGTTGACTATCGTTTGCATCTTTGTAGGCGGAATCGCGGCCGCGGCGTTGATGTATAGATGAGGGGCAGGCATGGAATCAATGTTGGGCAAGAATAAAACGTCGCAGTTATGGTTGGGACTGGCGATCGGCGTAACGTTTGGCTTTTTGCTGCAAAAAGGAAGAGTCGTTCGCTATGATGTCATCATCGGGCAATTATTGTTACGCGATTTCACGGTTCTCAAAATTATGTTGACCGCCACTGCGACAGGGATGGTTGGGATCTATTTTTTGAGATCCCTCGGATTGGTGCGCTTGCACCCGAAGGAAGGTTCCATAGGCATGAACTGTGCCGGCGGTTTGATGTTCGGCGTGGCGTTTGCCGTTCTGGGTTATTGTCCCGGCACAGTGGCCGGCGCTGTGGGGAATGGTTATCTTGACGCGATAGTCGGAGGTTTACCCGGAATATTATTGGGAGCGGGTCTTTTCGCCTCAAGTTACCCACGTCTCTCTTCCGGGATTCTTGACAGGGGGCACTTCGGTGCGTTGACGATTCCCGAGTTTTTTGAGGTCAATCCCTGGTATGTGATCGTGATTTTTTGTTGCTTTATCGCCGGCGGACTTTTATTGCTGGAAGCTCACGGTCTATGATGTAGCAGGTTGAGCAGGGCCTCGAAGACCCCGCTTGTATTATCTCGATATTTATACTATTCGATTTCGAAGAGGAGATGATTGGCAAGAATATTGTCTCCCTCTTTGACGCCAAGCTTGCGGATCCTTCCTGAGATAGGGGCGCGGATCTCGTTCTCCATCTTCATGGCTTCGTGAATCAAGACGATATCCCCTTCTTCGACTTTTTCATCGATGTTGTAGAAGATTTTTTTGATATACCCGGGAATAAAGCTTTTGACAAATCCCGATCTGGCTGCTTTAACCGTTTTTTCTTTGTAGTAGAAGAGTTTATCGATTTTGAGTAGGGCTGCGGGATAATATTCACCGTTCACATAAATTCCTGTGGGATATCCTTGTTCGTCTCTCGATATGTCGATCTGGTACATCTTGTTGTTTAGGAAAAAAGATCTGACGCCTTCTTCGCCATAATCGCCGATTTGCATCTGCAATTCTTCTTTGTCGATCTTCAATGTCGTTTCTGAGTGGAATGTTGAATTGTAGGCGATTTCCGCTTCATGGATTTTTTTGTTTATCTGGAATTTATATTTCATTGTTCACCTCAATACCCACTCAGCAGACGCTTCAAAAGCCCCGGCTGCTTCATTTTTTCCAACTGCGATTTATAGTTTTTCTTCCGGTTGTCAATGTGGAAGGCGCCTGCCAGTAGCGCCGTGGCGATCATGAGCTCTTCCTCTGAATGGCTGCGTTTTTGGTAATTGCATTTCAGGTTCAAAAAGTCGTTGATTGTTTTTCCCTCTTTCAGATGTTTGTTTTCCATGAGGTGTTTGAGGAAGTTCAGGTTGGTGTGTATTCCGCGGATAATGATGTTGTCCAGGAATGTGCGCAAGTCTTTGATGGCGTTTTCGCGTTTTACCGCGTAGGTGACAATTTTGCCGATGTAGGGATCGTAGATGGCCGGGATCCGGGCCCCGGTGTAGAGATTGGTTTTGAAGATATTGCGGATCGCGGAGTAATGGAAGAATTCGGTGATAGTTCCTGTTGATGGTTGGAACCGGTCGTCTGGATTTTCCGCCATCAACGATACCAGAAGCACATGATGCCGGGCCTCGATAATTCTCACTCCCTCCACATCGTGGAGTAATTCGCCTCTGGATATGGCAAATTGTTTTTTGACGAAGTTTGCCGTGATCTGAAGTTCCGGGATCAAGGTGTTGATCTGGAACGTGGGATTGATCTCTGAGAAATAGGCCATGTCTCCGTCAACAATGAATTCGGCAAACCCCAGTCCCACATAATTCAGTTTTTGAATCAATTTCTGAGTAGCATTGAAAATTTTCCGGCGCAATTGTTCAGAGACATTTGGAGAGGGGGATTCCTGAAATATTTTCTGGAACCGTCTCTGGATGGAGGACTCGATTTCAGGGAGAATCAAGATATTGCCTTTGACATCCCTGAAAAAAGGAACTTCGATGTGTTGGCCGTACGGTAGGTACTCTTCGATGAAAATTCCTACTTTCCGGTTTTCTTCACGCTTCAACAAATCTTTGATATGATCCTGGGCCTCTTTTCGGAAGTCGGCTACTTTGATGCCTTTCCCGCCGGAACCCTGAACCGGTTTGATGATGACCGGGAATTTGAAATCGTCCCCAATGGCTTCCGCGTCCAATGGGCTGCTCAATTTTCCTGAGTACCGGATGGTTTTGATATCCAGGGATTCCGCCAATTTTTTTAGATTGATTTTGTCCCTGACCGCTTCCAATATCTGGTAATCGGGGCCGATGAAGCTGATGTTGTTGTCCCGGCACGCTTTCGCGAATTCGGGGCGTTCCGATAAAAATCCATATCCGGGGTGGATATAATCGACTCCCAATTCCAACGCTTTTTCGATGATGGTATCCTGGTCCATGTAACTGTCTTCCAACCTGGAGGAAAAAAACTTGTAGCTTTTATCCGCCAAACGGACCGGCAATGAAAGAGCGTCCTCGGGCGAATGGAGCAGGATGGTTTCCAGCCCCAGACTATTCAAGGAGTTGATGATATCCAGCGCAATGACACCTCTGTTTGGTATAAGAACTTTTTTTGCCATGTGGAGTCCTTATAGGGGAATATTCCCGTGTTTTTTCATTGGATTGCGTAGATTCTTGTGTTCCAACGATTCCAGGGCCTTGATCAACATCGGACGTGTTTCCACCGGGAGAATGATATCGTCAATATAGCCATATCCTGCCGGAAGTTTGGGATTCGCGAATTTATCTTTGTATTCCTGGATCAATCGTTCACGGAGGGTTTCCGGTTGCTCCGCAGTGGAAAGATCTTTCCTGAATATGATATTGATGGCGCCCTGCGGACCCATCACAGCGATTTCCGCTGTCGGCCAGGCATAGACATAATCGGCTCCGAGGTGTTTGGAACTCATGACAATGTACGCACCGCCGTATGATTTTCTCGTTATAACCGTCAATTTAGGCACAGTGGCTTCTGAATAGGCATACAACAATTTTGCGCCGTGTTTGATAATACCCAATCTTTCCTGGTCTCTTCCGGGCAAGAAGCCGGGCACATCCACGATACTGACCAACGGAACGTTGAACGCGTCGCAAAAACGAATAAACCGTGCGCCTTTAAGGGAGGCGTTGACATCCAGCGTTCCGGCGTAGATATCCGGGTTGTTGGCGACAATGCCGACGGTTTTTCCTCCCAGGCGCGCAAATCCCACGACCAGGTTTTCTGCGTAAGTGCTATGTACCTCGAAGAATTTACTGTCGTCCACGATCAGGGCAATCAGTTCTTTCACGTTGTACGGTTTGTTGGGATTTACCGGGACAATTTCATTGAGCTTGTCTTCCATCCGGTCATATGGGTCTTCGTTCGATCCCAGAGGAGGTTTTTCCAAATTCGAGGATGGCAGGTAGGTGAGCAGCTCTTTTACCATATCCAGTGTGTGCTTTTCGTCGTTCCCTAGAAAGTGCGCCACCCCGGATTCGGTTGTATGGGTATGCCCGCCGCCTAATTCTTCGAAGGTAACCTCTTCTTTGTTCACGGCTTTGATTACTTCAGGGCCAGTAACGAACATATGGGAGGTTTTGTCCACCATAAATATGAAATCGGTGATACCGGGGGAGTAAACCGCGCCACCGGCGCAAGGGCCCATGATAACGGAAATTTGGGGGATTACCCCGGAAGAAATGGTATTGCGGTAAAAGATGTCACCGTATCCCGCAAGACTGTTTATTCCTTCCTGGATCCTTGCTCCGCCCGAGTCGTTTATTCCGACCACAGGCGCTCCCGCCTTCAATGCCAGATCCATCACATTCACGATCTTCTTGGCGTGCATTTCGCCCAAAGAACCGCCTAAAACAGTGAAATCTTGAGAATAGATATAAACGATCCGGTCGTTGACTTTGCCAAAACCGGTTATAACTCCGTCGCCCAGAAACTTTTTACTATCCAGGCCAAAATTGCTGGAGCGGTGTTGGATATATCCCTGAAGTTCCACAAAGGTTCCTGGATCGAAAAAATAATCAACCCGTTCCCTTGCGGTCATCTTTCCCGATGCTTGTCTCTGTTTGAGCTTATCGACACCGCCTGCGAAATCTCGCTCTTCTCTAAGTTTTTTTAAGCCTTTAATTTTATTTTTCATTATTTCACCTTGTGGAGATAAAATAGAGACAATTTTATAATGTTTTGCCGCAAAATGCAAATATAGGAGCATTCCGATTCACTGTGTTTCACCATGATTTTCCTGTCTAGAGATCGAATAGCCTTTATATCTCTTGACAAAGACTGGATAATCTTTTAATATGAATACTTATTTTTTCTAGGAGTACAACATTTGTATCCAAAAAATTGATACGCTATTCAATTATAGAGCAATCTGTATTTGATAGGAGTAGGAGGAAACACGATGAATGAATTTTTGAGCGATAAGCTGAGAAATATTGCTGTGGTGGGTCACGGACAAACCGGAAAGACCAGCCTTGTCTCCGCGATCCTTTTTGACACCGGGATGGTGAATAGACTTGGCAAAGTAG
>JAHELQ010000053.1:9015-17378 GCA_024644125.1 Candidatus Aminicenantota bacterium
CAGGGAAATACGATTACTGATTATGACGAAGATGAAATCGAGAAGAAAATTTCGATCCAGGCGTCAGTCGCTTATGCCATCAGGGATAAATTTAAAATAAATATTATCGATACTCCTGGATATGCGAATTTTGTCTGGGAGGCCAAAGTTAGTTTACGGGCGGTAGAAGCCGGTTTAATGTTGGTAAGCGCTATCGAAGGCGTCGAAGTTCAGTCTGAAAAGATTTTTGATTTTATGACCGAAATGGAAAAACCTTTGATGTTTGTGATTAACAAGATGACCAAGGATCTTGCCGATTACGACCAGGCATACAATTCCATACAGGAATCATTCGGGAAAAACGCCATTGCCGTTCAATTGCCGATCGGCAAGGGTGACAGCTTTGTCGGAATTGTGGATTTGCTGGCAATGAAAGCCTATCGGTACAGCAAAGATGAAAAGGGTACATTTGAAGAAATCGATATTCCGGCGGATATGGTGGATGACGCCCAGGCAAAACGGGAAGAATTGATCGAGAAAATTGCCGAGAACGATGAATCCTTGATGGAAAAATATTTCGAAGAAGGAGATTTGTCTCCCGAAGAGATCGCCAAAGGGCTTAAGGCGGGGATTGTTTCCCGCAGTATTTTTCCTGTGCTGGTTTCCGATGCGCTGACCAATATCGCCGTCAACCATCTGATTGATTTTATCGTCAACTACATCCCCTCCATTCTTGATTTCGGCGAGACCCAGGCAGTGGAAGGCACAGTGAAGCCCGATCCAAACGCGCCGTTCACCGGTATCGTTTTCAAAACCATTTCGGATCCGTATACTGGAAAGATCTCGATCATCAAAGTTTATTCCGGTACATTCAAGCCCGATTCGTCTTACTTGAATATCACCAAGGGTATCGATGAAAGATTCGGCGGACTTTTTATGTTGCAGGGGAAAACCCAGGATCCCGGCGGCGCGGTACAGCCGGGCGATATTATCGCAGTGGCAAAACTCAAAGAGACCCAGTCCGGAGATTCGTTAACCGTGAAAGGGCAGAAAACAAAATTCCCGGAATTTTCATTCCCGATTCCTTCCATCTCTTTTGCCATCGAACCTAAATCACGGGCCGACGAGAGTAAAATCTCCAACGCGCTACAACGTATCCATGAAGAAGATCCTACTGTTGTCAGTAACCGCGATCCCGAAACAAAGGAATTGATCATTTCCGGTAACGGACAATTACATGTGGAGTTGGTTGTCAATAAATTGAAGAAGAAATACGGCGTCGAAGTGGAAATGAAGCCCCCGAAGGTCCCGTTCAGAGAAACCATCATGGGGAAAGCCGATATCAACCATAAATATAAAAAACAGAGCGGCGGCCGCGGTCAGTATGGCCATGTCATGATCAAGTTGGAACCGCTCCCCAGAGGCGAAGACTTTGTGTTCGAAGATGCCATTTTCGGCGGCTCCATTCCGAAAAACTATATTCCCGCTGTCGAGAAGGGAGTATTGGAAGCCCGTCAACGGGGAATACTCGCTGCCTATCCGGTTGTGGATTTTAAAGTGGTGCTGTACGACGGTAGTTACCATGATGTCGATTCTTCGGATATGGCATTCAAGATCGCCGCGTCCATGGCTTTCAAAAAAGCGATGAAACAGGCCAAACCAACTCTTCTCGAACCTATCATGAATGTCGAAGTGGTCACTCCGGAAGAGTTCATGGGTGACATCAACGGCAACCTCAGCGGCCGTAGAGGAAAAATCCAGGGTATGGAATCAAAAGGTAAAAACCATATCATCAAGGCTCAGGTTCCGATGATGGAGATGTTGGACTTCGAACCAACCCTGACATCCATTACCGGCGGCCGTGGCAGCTATTTTATGGAATTCTCCCACTATGAGCCGGTACCCGCACACCTCCAGAAGAAGATTGTTGACGAAGCGGTCAAAGAAGGTCGCGTCAAAGACGAAGAAGAATAAAAATTTGTTGCACAGACTAAAAATATAGTCTATATATAAATAGGGACGTTGGCGACAACGTCCCTATTTTTTTTTAGTGATTACACAGCCGGCGAGCCCGGCTTCTATGTTCACGCAAAAAAGGAAAAGGAACGTGACACACGAAGATATGGAAAAGGTAATCTTGAATGTAGACAATGTATCAAAAAGCTTTCTTCTGCCTGATAAAAGTAGATTGTCTGTTCTCCAGGGAGTCTCCCTTCAAGTGGCAAAGGGTTCCATCGTCGCGGTAACCGGCGCGTCTGGCTCCGGTAAGAGCACATTGCTTCATTTGCTTGGAGGGATGGATATTCCCGATGTGGGGGATATTCGTTTTTGGGGTACAAGTATTCTTTCTTTTACCAATGGTCAACGGTCGGAATACCGGAACCGGAAAGTGGGTTTTGTATTCCAGTTTCATTATCTGATGCCGGAACTCAATGTAATCGAGAATGCGGCATTCCCTTTTCTGATGAAGAATTTCAATAAAACCGAGGCTTACCGGTTGGCTGAAGCGTTGCTCGATGATGTCGGTTTGCGGGACAAAAAAAACGTGATGCCGTTTCAACTATCCGGTGGGGAGCGGCAGCGAGTGGCTATCGCTAGAAGTCTCGTAAATGAACCGGAAGTGTTGCTAGCGGACGAACCCACCGGGAACCTGGATTGGAAGACCGGCGAAAAAGTGTTCCAGGTATTCCGTAGATTGATCGCCGACCGCGGATTGACCGCCATCATCGTGACTCACAACGAGAAGCTGGCTGCCTCCGTAGACAGACACTATCATCTGGAAGCAGGCAGGCTGTGTTGAGCAACTTTTTTTTTGTGTCAGCGTATCAAATTGCAGAGTTAGTAATATCTATGAGAATTGGAGGTTTTCATGAGAAAAATTGTATTAATAGGGCTGGTATTCCTATTATTGGGAAGTTTGACCGCCGCTGACGTTGATTTTGGCAAAATCAAGGGTCAGATCAGTGAATTTACATTAGAGAACGGCCTGAAGTTTGTGCTGTTGGAGGACCACTCCGTACCGATCTCCACTTTCCTCACCTTCACCAATGTGGGTGGAAGCGACGAGAAGATTGGGATTTATGGAATTTCTCATTTTGTCGAGCACCTTGCGTTTAAAGGTACTTCCGATATTAGTACAAAAAATTATCCGGCGGAAAAAAAGATTATGAAAGAAATGGACCGGGTCTTTGAGATGCTCTTACGCGAGCAGAACAAAATAAAACCCGATGAAGCCGGGATAAAGGAATTGAAACAAAAATTGGCTGCATTGCAGGAAGAGGCCGCTCTCTATGTTCAATCCAATGAAATCGACACGATCCTCAAACGCAACGGAGCCGTCGGCCTCAATGCCGCTACCAGTAAAGATTTTACCATGTATCTGGTGAGTTTACCCTCAAACAAACTGGAATTGTGGGCTTACATGGAATCCGCCCGGTTTACCGATCCGGTCTTCCGGGAATTTTACAAAGAGCGGGATGTCATTCAGGAAGAGCGGCGTGTCAGGGTGGAGAACCAGCCGATGGGGAAATTGATCGAAGAGGTCCAGGCTATCGCCTACAAAGACCATCCTTACAAAGTTTCGGTTATCGGTCCCATGAGCAACATCGCCAATATCACCCGCGAAGATGTGGAAGACTACTTCGAAACCAACTATCATTCGGGAAATATGGTAATCGGTGTGGCCGGCGATGTCTATCCGGACCAATTGAAAAAAGTCGCCCGGAAGTACTTCTCGAAAATCAAAGCCGGTGAGAAAAATCCGCTGATCCATACTGTTGAACCTCCGCAGCCCGGCGAAAAAACCATCACGATGTATGACGACAGCCAGCCCTGGTTGTTGCTGGCCTATCACGCCCCCTCTATTCGGGAGGATGATTTCCTGCGTTTCCAGATCCTGGATTACATTCTCACCAGCGGTAGGAGCGCGCGCCTGTACAAGAAGTTGGTGATAAATGAAAAGAGCGCGTTGGAATTTATCGGTTATCTCGGATTCCCCGGCGACAAATATCCGTGTCTCTACCTTATGATCGCGCTTCCGAACGCTGAAAAATCTACCGCTGACATTGAAAAGAGCATTCTTGAAGAGATCGAAAAAGTGAGAAGCGGTGAAATTTCCGAGGAAGAATTGAATTCCGCTAAAACCAGGGCGAAAGTTGACTCCATCAAGGGGATGAAATCCCAAATGGGAATGTTGATGGCTTTGTTGAAGGCGGAGATGTTTCAAGGGGACTGGCGGCGGGTGTTTGACGACATCAATATGATCGACAAAATCACCGTCCAGGACTTGCAGGAACTTGTCAATAAGTATTTTACCAGGCAAAATCGCATCGTTGGACGGATCGAAAAGAAAAAGAGCGAAGACAAAGATAAAAAACAGGAGGTGGCCAAATGAAAAAACATCCGGTCATCGTAATTGTTTTCCTATGCCTGTGGATGGCGACATCGTTGGTTGCCCAGAACAGACCGGTCGATAAATTGAAATTTCCTGAATTGAACCAGTTCCAGTTGCCGGAAGTGCAGGCCACCGAAACAGGCAATGGAATAAAGTTGAGAGTGATCAAAGACGACCGCTTGCCCATTGTGTCGATGGACATCATTGTAAAGGGCGGCAGCGCGTTCGACCCTCCCACTAAAGTTTCCCTCGCCAATATCACCGCCTATCTGATGAGAATCGGCGGGACCGAGACAATGAAAGGCGATGAAGTGGATCAATTGCTCGACTCCAGAGGGATTTCCATCTCCTTCACCGCAGACACCGATTTTTTTGCCGTCAACCTATCTTGCCTCAGGGAGAACTTTTCAGACGCGGTTGCCATACTTGCCGATATGATTCGCAAACCGGGATTTTCCCAGGATAAGTTCGAAGAATATCTAACCCGTGCCGGCAGCGGCATCGGTCGCCGCAACGATCAACCCAATACCATCCTGCCCAGGGAATTCAAAAAAATTATCTATGGGGACAATTCGCCTTATTCCGCTGTTCTGGAATATGAACACCTGGATAATATCACCAGGGAAGATGTGATGATATGCCACAAGAATTTCTTCGCTCCCGGCAATATGCTGGCGGGTGTCGTCGGACCAATTGAATTGGACGAATTGAAGGGCATAATCGAACAATACTTCGGCGATTGGAATTATCAGGTCGAAATCCCCTCGTATCCCGAAGTGAAAGAGCCTGTGCACGACTTCAAAGCTGCCTTTATCGAGAAATCCAATCTGAACCAGAGTTATATCGCAATCGGCCATCTGGGCCGCACATTTGATCTGGCTGAACAGGCGAAAATCAAGGTGTTCAACCTGATCATGGCAGGCAGTTTCGATTCCCGTTTGTTCAACCGGGTCCGTACAAAAATGGGATTGACATATGGCGTGGAGGGAGGAATCGAAACCGATTATTTACGTCCCGGAGTCGCCGCGTTTGGCACGTTTACGAAATCAGGTTCGACATTTGCCGCGGTGAACGCCATCCTTGACGAGATCAATGTCATTCGTAAGGAAAAGGTCTCCCAGAGCGAGTTGAACAATGCCAAAGATTTTTTCCTCAATTCATTTGTTTTTAATTACAGCACTCCGGCCAAAATCCTCAACAAAGAGTTGGTCCGGGAGTTTTACGGCCTACCCAAAGGATATTCCGAGCAGATTGTGGCTGATATCAAACAGTTGACCGCCGATGACATTCTCGAAGTAGCTCAAGATTACGTGAATCCTGAAAAATTAGTCATCATGATTCTAGGTAAAGAGCAAGACCTGGACGGTAAACTGGCGGATTTGGGAAAAGTGAAACGCATCGATATCACCATCAAACCGCCGACACTCAAAGAGAAGATCCCCCAGGCCACACCAGAAATGCTTAAAAAAGGGCAGGACATCATCACCGCGCTGACCCAGAAACAATACAAAGGCTTCAAGACCATCAAGTCCATCGAAACCTTCTCCGACGCCACGATGGTATTGCCACAGGGAACCTTCAGCATGACCATCAAATCCGTTGTGGCCTATCCCGATAAGTTCCTCAACGAAATGACAATCATGGGCATGAAGATCATGACCATTATCAATGGCGATAAGGGCAGTGTGAACCAAATGGGCCAGAAACAACCGATGGATACCGCCCAAATCAAGGACAATCTCTTCGGTTCCCTGTATGACCTGCTCAATGCCAAAGGCAAATACAATTTCCAGTATCTCAAGGAGCAGGAAATCGACGGCAACATGTATGACGTGATTTACATCTTCGACTCCGGTAAAAATTGGAAAAAAATCTTTGTCAATAAACAGACGGGGTATATCGATATCGAGGAGAAACTCTCAAAAATGCCGGGAACCAGCGGCGTCGCCAGGGAAATCAATAGCGATTTCAAGGTTGTGGCCGGTATCCCATTTGCGCATATGAGCGAAACCTTCGTGGGCGGTAAAAAAATCATGTCCATAACGGTGAAGGAAATAAAAGTCAATCCCAAAGTCGATCCGGCTTTATTCACGATAGAAGAAAAACAAAAATAAACGGAATAATTCAGGGCGGGCAAATCGTCCCGCCCTGGTTCCAGCCCTGCCAACGCCTCTACAGGCCTTGTTTTTAGTCTTGACATAAATGCAATTAAATGGTATTTTCTAACATACTATTTCCTCAAAAACGCATGCGAAAGTGGCGGAATTGGCAGACGCGCTAGACTTAGGATCTAGTTCCGCGAGGAGTGGGGGTTCGAGTCCCCCCTTTCGCAATCTACCTTTCAAGGGTTTTCCCCCAAAAACATCTAGCGCCGTTGTGACGTCGTTGTGTCCTGGATTTTTTGATTTCCCCTATAAATCATATCTTTGGCAGTCCCTGAGAATTTTCTAAATGTTTTCCTATTTAAAACCGTATAAATTTATTGAGGAGTAATTATATGAAACAGACACAATTCAAAGTGGTAATTCTAGCAGTATTGGCGCTGTTGACGATGAACGGCTGCGGATCCTCCGGGAAGGAGGGGATGAAGACAGAGATTATCGAAGGAGTCGCTCATGTGTACAGTCCTGCGACTCCCCTTTACGGCGATGCGGTCCTCGATCTGGAGGAGAAACTTCGAATCGACTCCCAGGATGTGGAAGCCGGATCTCCCCCCTCTTTCGGTCTGTATCAGGCAGACTCTGACGGCAATATTTATCTCTGCCATCAATCTGAACCGCGCATTTATAAATTTGATAACCATGGCAAATTCCTGTTCTCGTTTGTAAAAAAAGGGGAGGGCCCTGGTGAATTCCCCCAATCGATCTATGATCTCCAGGTATCGGGCAATTCCGTTTGGGCCGCCTATTCACGCAAGATCGCCCGCTTCGATCTGAAGGGAAATTATCTCGACGAACACATCTTCGACCGCAACATCACGCTTGTCGAGATGGTGGATAACGAGTCCCTTCTCGGGAACTACTACTTGAACGACCGTACCGATGAACGGATGCGGGTTTGCGCGCGACTTAGCCTATCGGGCAAAGAAATCGTTTCCTTCATGTCGGATCCTGCGGCGGGTTTTACGCGCATCCGGGTGGAGAATAGAATGTATTCGTTTTTCCATGGCATGATCACTAACGATTTCCTCCATGCCTATGACCGTCAATCGCAAATGGTCTACCTATTCCTCGCCAACCAGCCCGTCATCTACCGCAAGACCCTGGATGGCGTGACGGATCTGGTGATTCACAGGGAGATCCAGCCTGTCAAACCCGGGCCCGATGACAGCCGGGAATTCGCCGAAAATTCGTTCGCCCGTTGGCCTAAGGAATTGCGGCAGGCTGTATCCCGGTCGTTGCCCCCCCATTTTGTGTATCACAACAATATTTACATCCTCCCCTCCGGCAACTTCATTTTGCGTCGAATAACCGGCTACCAGAAGTACGAGATGGATATTTTCGGTCGCGACGGTCAATTCCTCCACACAATCAAACCCGGTCCGCTCTATCCCGATTTTTCCCGCGCAGGCTTTGTAAAAAACCGCCTGGTTGTGTTCCAGGAAGTGGATGACAGGGATATCCTCATCATCTACGCCATCAAAAACCTCCCCGACATCTTCGCAAACTAAGCCAGCCGTAACAACGTCTAGAAGAAAGAAATGGGGACAGGCAGAGGATCATCCGCCTCTTTAGTTCTACCAGGACTTCCGAGCCGGGCTTCTAAAAAGGCGCAATCCGCCTGTCCCCACCGACACCGACGGTATTCAAGATCGGCAGCTTCGATGGGGATAGAGATGGCGCTCTCGCTTCGAGGGGGGATTGTGGATTGAAAGGAGACCCGGGGAGCCAGGGGGGCGTCCCCGGGGTAAGTTTTATTTTTTTTGGCAAGTAAAATTTGGGGGAAAATTTTTCAAAGTAATGATGAATCTGTCTAAAGAACTTAAGGTGAA
>JAHELQ010000474.1 GCA_024644125.1 Candidatus Aminicenantota bacterium
CGATTCGTAAAAGAGCTTCAAATCGGTGATCTTCCAGCGGGCGGTGGCATCAACCCAGATAAACTGGTTTTCCTGCGTGGGAAACCGTTGGGCGTCGCCGTCCCAGGAAAGGATCTTTTTAGGGTATGTAAGCACGGTGTCGATCATGGGGGTTTTGAAGTGCAGGCCCGCTTCGCTGACAGTGTTGACGATTTTCCCGAAGCGGGTGACCACCGCTTGTTCGCCTTCAGTGATTATAAAATAAGGCTTGAGCATGAGAAAGAGAATCGCCAGGACCGCTATGATGATCAGTGTAGATTTGGTGTTTTTCATTTGGCACCTCCCTTGTCTTTTGACCCTTGCAACGATTTGAAGGGTACGAAATTACTGAGTTTTTTATCGATCAACTCGGTGTTTTCCTTGTTTTTGAACAGTTCTTCAAACATTTCGTAATACAGTCGCATGCGGGTGATCTGCGGATTTTTGCGGTACTCGTTGTACACGGCCAGGAACCGGGATACGTCGCCCTTCGCTTTGTTCACCTTTTCTGCTGCATAACCTTCCGACTCCTGGATGGTTTTTTGCGCCTCGCCCCGGGCCCGTGGAATAGCCTTGTTGTAAGCCTCTTTACCCTCGTTGATCAAGCGGTTACGGTCCTGGATGGCTTTGTTCACATCCTCGAACGCGTCTTGCACCCGTCCGGCGGGCGGTACGATGTCCTGGAGTTTGATGGTGTTGATCCGCATGCCCAGTTTGTATTGGCTGAAGATATTATTCATCATTTCCTGCCCTTTTTGTTCGATATTGGCCCGTTCGCTGCCGATGACGTCGAAGATGGTGCGGTCGCCTATCAATTTGTTGATGACTGACTGGGAGATGTCGCGGATGGTTTTTTGCTGGTTTTCGACATTGAACAACCAATTGCGGGCATCGGTGATCCGGTACTGGATGACCCATTGAACGTCAACAATATTCAAGTCGCCGGTCAGCATCAACGACTCCTCCGGGTATTGCCGGGAAGAATAGATGGTGTTGATGCCGGCTTTTTCGGTGCGGTAGCCGAATTCCTCTTTCAAGATCCTCTGGGTGGGGACATTGTAACTTTGCTCGATTCCGAACGGAAGCTTGAAATGCAGGCCGGGTCCGGTGATGCGGTTATATTCGCCTAACAGCAGTACGACCGCCTCCTCTTTCTGGTCCACCATGTAAAAGCTGGAGAACGCAGCGATAATTACCATGATGACGAGAATCAGGATGCCGATCATACGCGGGCTCATTTTTTTTTGGAAATTGTCCATGTCAATCACATTTTTGTCCATAGTACCTCCTACTGAAATATTATAATAGCTTTTTCCACATCTTACATATTATTTATGACACAATACCGAGAAAAACACAAGAGCCGTTATATTTTTGAATTATTTGAAGGTTGAATTTTTTTGGGGCAGGGTATATTATTAAAGCGGAAATCAAAAAAGGAGGATATCGTGAAGTCAAAAAAATTTAACAAAAAATTGTCTCTCAAAAAGAACACTGTGTCCAACCTCAGCGGAATCACCTTGTCTTATGTCAAAGGCGGGGATGTGGCGCCTCCCACCGCGGTGACCCATTGCGAAGTGTCCTGTCTGAGCAGGTGTCTGGAAACTTGCTACGATTTTACCTGCGCCATCGATTGCACCCAGTCCGGTTGTGGAACTGTGTGCGATTCGAATCCGTGCTGCTAATTTTAAAGAAAAGGAGTGAAACACCGTATGAAAAAAAAGAATTTCAATCGCAAACTACGTCTCAATAAAGTGACTGTTGCGACATTGCGCGACGACGTCATGAAACGGACGAAAGGCGGGATCACAAAAGGGCCGGATTGCATATGGACGCAGATGACCTATTGCGATACCTGTTTATTATGCCCCACCGAGACCGATTGCGCCACCGCTTGCGGGTCCAACCCCTGCTGCGCGGTGGATGACGATGTTTACGTAGACTGATCTTTTCACATTTTTGTAAAGCGAAACTGGTAAAATAAGGAGGATCCGGGTGAAGACAGGAACTTCTGCCGGCCAAAATTCGCCTGCCGATAATAGGTGGCAACCTCTGGTGAGACAGGCTGAGATTCATGAATATTTGAGTAAACTGAGTGACATTGTGGCCGCCGTGTCGGCCCTGAAGGGCGATGAAACGGATGTGGGACTGTTTGGAGGGAAAATAGGTTTGGCCCTCTTGCTATTTTATTACGAGGAATTGTCCAGGGACGAGTCACACGGAGACGTCGCGTTGGATATGGTGTCGGATGTGTTCGACAGGGTGAACGACGGCTATTATCACCATACTTTCGCCAACGGCACCGCGGGTATCGGCTGGGCGTTCGAGCATCTGGTAGACCGCGGTTATATTGAAAGCGATCCGGATCTAATCCTGTCGGACCTGGATCCCCTGATGTACCAGGCGATGAAGCTGGATATCCACGAAGGGCGGTTCGATTTTTTGCATGGGGCCATTGGCTGCGGCCTCTACTTTTTGAACCGCTCCGGTTGCCCCGACACTGAGGATTATCTGGCGGAATTGGCTGTGGGACTCGAGGAGATGGCGAAGAAAGACGATTTCGGAAAGATGTTCTGGGAGTCGGTGGTAGATGTCAAGAGGGGCACCAGAGGATATAACTTGAGTCTCTCCCATGGCATCGCCAGCATCATCGTGTTCCTGGCAAAGTTGCACAATCGCGGCATCGAGAGGAAGTCGGCGTCCCGAGTGATGGAGTCGGCGGTCCATTATCTTTTGGGGCGGAAGCTGGACGGCCGCGAGTATTTTTCGGTGTTTCCCCCTTATGTCATTCCCGGGGAACCTCCTATAGACAGCCGTCTGGCCTGGTGTTACGGAGATTTGGGGATTGGCGCCGCGTTGCATTTGGCCGGAAGACTGACGAAGAATGTTCGTTGGCAACAGGACGCGTTGTCGATCTTGAAGCACTCCGCCGCGCGACGCGATCTCGAAAAAAATTCGGTGTTCGACGCGTCGCTTTGCCATGGATCGGCCGGGATCGCCCATATTTTCAACCGCATGTTTCACAATACGCAACTGGAGGAATTCAGTGAGGCGGCGTTGTATTGGTTGCGGCAAACTCTGGATTTTGCCGTGTTCGACGACGGCATCGCCGGCTTCAAGGTATGGCATGGCCGCGGTATGGAGGGCAATTGGGTGAATGACCTGAATATGCTTTCGGGTGCCGCCGGCGTGGGATTAGTCCTATTGTCCGCTGTTTCCGGTATCGAACCGGAATGGGATCAATGTTTGTTGTTGAGTTGACAAAAAAAAACAGGATAGGTAAGATATATAATGAGTGAGAAAACCAAAATTCCGTATCAAAATTTTCCGAAATTTGTACTGCGCTCTCCGTTGTTTCCCTATGAATTCATCGAGAAGATCATCGGGAAGCCGGAGATATCTGAACAAGAGTTGACCGAGTTGTACCGGATGCCTCAGATTCGCGAGGCCATCTGGCTGGCTTCCCCGAACCTGTTCAGCAAACTTCAACGTTGGTTGTCGGGCGACTTGACGGACAAAAAAGAGGTGGAGCGTCTCCATTACGCACTGTTGCGCTATATTATCCGTATGTCCAGCCGGTGTACGCCGTTCGGCTTGTTCGCTGGTTTCACATTGGGAACCTGGGAACTGGAGGGTAATGTCGATCTGTCAAAACAGGAGGAATACACCCGTCACACCCGGTTGGACATGAATTATCTCTGCGCCCTGGCCCAGGATCTGGCCCGCCATCCGGCGATCAAGGAGAGAATCAAATACTTCCCCAATACGAGTATCTACTCCGCCGGCAACCAGTTGCGGTATGTGGAATACCGGTACCGGAATGCCCGCCGCTCCCATCATATCGTCGCGGTGGATCATTCCGATTATCTTGGCAATGTGTTGGAAGCCGCCGCCGGCGGAGCGTACATCAAAGATCTGGCCGTACTCCTGGTGAACGAAGAGGAGGGGATTTCCCTCGAGGAATCGGAGGAATTCATCAATGAATTGATCGAGAGCCAGTTGCTGGTGAACGAACTGGAACCCGCCATTACCGGTCCTGAATTTCTGGACCAGATTCTGGACGTGTTGCAGGACATCGTGGGATTGGAAGAGATCAAATCGGTTCTCATAAAGACCCGGGCCTCCCTCGAGGAGATGGACAGCTCTCCTGTGGGCTCCACACTGGATTATTACGAAAGAATAGCTGAGGAACTCAAGCCTCTGGTAACCAATTTTGAATTGAAATATTTATTCCAGACCGACATGGTGAAGCCAGCCTCCAGTTGCACGATGGGGCAACATGTGGTGGGCGATATTCTGAAAGGATTGACTGTTCTGAATAAATTGACCATGAGACCCTCCCGCACCAATCTCTCCCGGTTCAAGGAAGCGTTTTACGAGCGGTACGAAGAGAGAGAAATCCCGCTGATCAAGGCTCTGGACACTGAATTTGGCGTGGGTTACAAGCAGGATACCGACAGCGGCGACGTAGCTCCATTAGTGGACGATCTAGCGCTTCCGTCCCAGGGCGGCGATGGATTCGAGATCCGCTGGAA
>JAHELQ010000475.1 GCA_024644125.1 Candidatus Aminicenantota bacterium
AAAGAAGCATGAGATCTGGCTTCTGAATTCAGATCTCAAGCATCAGGAGTGAGAACGAAGGCTCGGTAGCATCGACGCATCGATGGCAGTATGCGTTGTCGGGTTGAAGGAAGGATAGGTAGAAGGGATCGATCTACCTCATCATCGGTAAGAAGCGTCGATCGAAGGCTTCGATGGCGGGTTCGAATCGCGATGCTAGAGATAAATCTTCAAATTTGACAATAATCTGCCGGAATATGCATTTGAACGAAGCATGGTTCGACCGACGCAGCATACAATTATGCAAATAATTTATAAGCCGTCACATAATCTACCTGTCCCGAATGGCACTAACTTAACAGGTCAAGGAATCCAGGGAATCCAGGGGACAGGTTGATTAAAGGGGAACAGGAGCAGGCGAAACAGGAGCAGGATGGAAGCAGGGAAGATATACATCGGTAGCATCGATAATCGCATGCGATGCCCGGTTCGGCTGCCGTTGCGAACACATATGCAAAAATTTATAAGCCGGCATATAATCAATCTGTTTCCATTACTTCCCTCATCGCTCCATGCGCGTATCGGACGGACTGTCCTATGTCACCAACAATAATCAATGCGCCAGCCCCAAACCTAATGGTTCGAGAAACGGAAGAATTTGCTTCCGTAATAGACTCATCTATCAACGAAACAAAATCGCATGCGTCTGTTGCCGGGTTATATGATTCTGGAACAGGCGTAGATGAGTATGAAACAGAAGCAGATGACAGTGAAACGCAAGCGGATGACAGTGAAACACAAGCGGATGGGAACGGAACAGACGCAGATGACAATGAAACACAAGCAAAAGAGTATGAAATAGAAGCTGATGAGAACGATACAGACGCAGATAACAATGAAACACAAACAAAAGAGTATGAAACAGAAGCTGAAGAGAACGATACAGACGCAGATGAGAATGGAACAAAAGCAGATGAATATGTTAGATATGCAAATAAAGCCCTTACCCAGTCAACGTTTCGCCAAATTGCCGGCAGCCGGGCATCGAAAAAAAAACGATTCCCCTCTCGATGTAGAGTTGCAGAAGGTGGACTGGTGGACTGGGGACAGGCAAATTATCGTTGAGCGAACGATGCTTCGATGCGTCGCTGATGGATCACAGAAGCAAAACAAGTCTGTTCCTTCGTCGCCCATCCGCATGGTAAACCGCGGATGGCGGGATCGAGAGCGGGGGATGAATATCTGCCACTAGCGGGCCTACACCAACCGAACCCCCAGGCTTGAATTGGTTTTTTGGTGCGCAATCACGAAAGGGGAGATTGAAGTACTTCTGTTATGATCAGATAAGATAATATAAACACAAGGAATACCAGGATGCTGAGGATTATCCACAAATTGATCTCTTTGTTGAAACGCTTTTTAGCGGTTTGACTCCGGAGCAACTCGCGGCAATCGGGGTCTTCGATATCGATATCCTGATCTTCCTGGCTGGAAATGGCGATGATGGTCACATTGTCGATAGCGCCCCTACAGAGCACCCGATTCAGGAGTGCTTGTGAGATGGCCTGGGTAGATTTGATATTCATTTCCCGCATGATTTCATCGTCTGAAACGTGGTTTGTCAAACCGTCGCTGCATAATAGGAATTTGTCGTCTTTGGTTATCTCTAGCGGCCCTTCGACCTGCACCTCGAGCTTTCCTCGCATTCCGAGGGATTGGTAGAGGATGTTTCGCTGCGGATGCACCATTGCTTCATGAGCCGATATGAGGCCGTCCTTCAGTAATTTCCCGACCGCAGAATGGTCGTCTGTCAATTGTTCGAGGCGCGAATCGCTGTAGCGGTAGATGCGGCTGTCGCCAACGTGGGCGATATATCCCAGGGAATCCTTGACATACAGGACAGAAATCGTTGTGCCCATCCCAACAGTGTTGATCCACCGGTTTCCTTTTTTGATAATCTGAGAATTCAAGAGTAGGACAATTTCGTTCAATTCGCCAGGCGAGATTGTGCCGTTCAGTTTTTTCAATTCCTTCAAAAAGCTTGTCACTGCTGTCCGGCTGGCCACTTCTCCGGCATTGTGCCCCCCCATGCCGTCGGCTACAATAAACAAATATTCCTGCGGGCCGAGTTTTTTTGTAATAAAACTATCTTCGTTTTTTTCCCTTACTTTGCCAACGTCGGTAACACCAAAATAATATAATTCCATCGTTCTCTTCGTTCATACTCATTGGCATCGAGTTCTACGCGGCTGCTGTAAAAAAGACCGGAAAACCAAATATGCCTAATTAATTTCAAATATTGAAATCCGCTTTCTCAATAAAACAGGCTTCTTGATGATTGTACAATTTCAAAATTTTATTGTCAATAGCGAGGTTTTTTAATCGGAGCGCTATTGACAGGGAATTCTGAAAATACTAATATGGAATATTGAAACCAATTTGAGGATCATTAATAAAATGAAACGATTTATTCTGGAAATAACCATTATTGTCGGCCTGTCTTTGATGATAGCGATGGGAGTCAATTTTTTGTCATCGTCCGGGTTACCTGTTTTTGAGTCCTATGTTCCTCCCAAAAAAGAGGTTAAAGAGGAAATTTTTATCCAGGAAATCGATGCCGAATTCTTGAAAACGTTGCTGGAAGGAGATATGGCAGTGTTATTCGATGCCCGGAAAACGTCCGAATATAAATTGGGGCATATCCCGGGAGCAATCAGTTTTTCTCTCTACGAATTCGATGAGAGATACGGGCAATTGTCGGATCTCATAAATTCCGGCAAAACGATCGTGACCTATTGTGTGAATCCTAGTTGCCACGATTCCCATCTTCTGGCCACGAAGTTGTATGAGAAGGGTTACCGGGACCTCCTTATATATAAAGAAGGAATCGAGGGCTGGCTGGAGCTTGGAAACCCCGCCGAATTAGATGAGCAAGCGGAAATTGGGGGAGGAGGTGAGTGATATGGCCGAAAAATTAAAAAAACTATTGGGCTCATTGCCGGTGCAGTTGATTTGCCGCTTCATTTTAGGCGGAGTGTTTATCTATGCCAGTATCCATAAAATATCGAATCCCGGGAGTTTTGCCGAAACACTGTATAGTTACCAGTTGTTCCCCAGCATGTTTATCCATTTTATGGCTATCTTTGTGCCCTGGTTGGAAATGGTGGCAGGAGTGTTCCTGGTGTTGGGAATTTTTCCGAAGGGTTCATCGTTCATTCTTTCGGGAATGTTGGTGGCGTTCATCATCGCCTTGACCATCAATCTCATCCGGGGGCTCGATATCGACTGCGGTTGCTTCGATCCTCAACAAGCCGAACACGGAAGTATGTTGGGAACAATCATCCGCGACATTTTCTACCTGATCCCCGGCATCGTCATCCTATTCTTCACCAAATCAAAAGTTCCCGTCAATGCCGCGGGACAAAAGTAAATAGTAAATTTAAAATGAGGGAAACGGCGCGCGTTTCCCTCTGTGTTACATATCGTCAAGGCCCCAGATACAGATCAAGGACAGATGTACCAACTGCAGTAGGTATCGTAGGTGCAGCTCCGGTCGCAAGAGATGCAAACGGTTTCGCAGGTGTTGCACGAAGCCGTAACTCCGCCTTTCATGTCCGACATGTCGTTCCCATTCAGCGAAGCGATAGTCAACTTGTTGATCGACAATTTTTTGTTGGTTTTTTTGGGCTTCATAATGGTTTTACCTCCTGAAAAATTTTATACTTTCAAAATACCGGATACAAAAATGAAAGTCAATCCCAACCCCACGAAAGTTGATTTTTGATTTGCAATTTGTTAAACGTTTATATTAAAATACAATTTATTCAACCTTTTTGGATTTAGTTTGGGACATAGAGTTGTTTTAGCAAAAGGAGGATTTGAAATGACGGTGGTAAAAGGTATAAAAGTGTTTTTCAATAGGTTTCGCGGAATAACTCTAGGCACCTTCCTCGGATTTATTTCCGTGATAGTCGGCGTGATTGCATTACTCCCAAAGTTCACTGATCCCCGCTCTTTGTTGCTTTTGATCATGGGGACCATCATTGTATTGCTTTTGTATGCTTTTATATTCATTTTGTGGGGAAACTTTCAAATGAGTTTCGAGAAACTGAACAAAAATTTTGAAGAGCACAAAAACCGGTTGAACGCGCTGGATCACATTGTTTTCGATTATTTTGCGTATTCCTGGCAACAAAACCAATATTTCAATCGCTCCCATCACTTCGTCGAAGAAAAGATCCACCTGGCCAATTCGCTGGTAGAAAAATTGTTACCCTCTTTGATCGAAAAAATTTGCAGGGATCATCCGCATCCTGAGAAAATTATCAAGATCATCCTCGACTCAGGCACAACGATAACACCTGTGTTTCCTTGCCTGATGAAACATGGAATTCCTAAGGGAGAAAAATTTTCAGTAAACTTTTACACAAATAATCTGGCAGGTATAGATGAAATTCACAGGTTTCCGGCAAATGATGCGAGTAAAATCTCGGAGAGAGACTTCAACTTGATCGGAGGCAAACCTCTCAATCAATACAGGGCGACCACCGGAGAATT
>JAHELQ010000476.1 GCA_024644125.1 Candidatus Aminicenantota bacterium
CGGCGATCCATTTTTGCATATCTGCCTTCAGTTTTTTTCGTTTTAAATTTATTAGATTCGATTTCCGATTATGACAAAAAATTTCTACTTCTGGAAAAATATAGTGATATATGTAGAATTAGCGGTCTTTTCTATTGAATATTAACGCATAATATGATATGTAAATATGTATGGAGGGAATAAAATTCGGTACTGACGGTTGGAGGGCCAAAATGGGGTACGAATTCTCTTTCGGAAATGTGCGCCTATTTGCCCAGGGCTTTGCCAATTATCTGATGAATACCAAACCCTCCCGGGCACCAAGAATCCTGGTGGGTTACGATACCCGCCATTTATCGCGCAAATTTGCCCAGGAAGTGGCGAAAATCTTCTCCCTGAACGGGATCATCGCGTTGATTCCCCAGAGGGATGCGCCAATGGCGGCTATTTCACTGGCGATTACCAGGAATCGCCTGGATGGAGCGGTGATTTTCACTGCCAGTTTCAATAAACCCATTTTTAACGGTATCAAACTACTGGACCGCCATGGGGCGCCCGCGCTTCCTTCGTTGACCTCCCTGGTAGAAAAAGAGATCGAGGCCATCGCGGATAGCTATGAATTTAAGCCTCAATATCCCAATGATAGTTTCATCGACAGGGTAAGCGTCCGCACTCCCTATATCAAGCATATTGAAGGCAATATCGATTTTGAGACGATACGCCAATCGAAGAAAAAGATTATTGTCGATAATCTATTCGGCGCCTCCAGAGACTATCTGGATTTTATCCTCAACGAGAATGAAATCCAGGTGGACAGCATTCACAATCTTCCGGATGCTTCCAGTGGAAAGGTGATTCCCTATTGCGGACCTGAATCGTTGAGTGAATTGGCGCGGATGGTGGTGGAAACCAGGGCGGATATCGGGCTTGCTACGGATATCGATGGCGACCGTTTCGGGATCGTCGATTGCAGAGGGCGATATATCGATTCCAACATGATTATCCCTCCGCTTGTGGAGTATTTGATCTCCGTCAGAAAAATGGAAGGCGGAATCGTCAAATCCATTTCCACTACCAACAATATTCGCAAAGTGGCGGATTATTATTCCCGGCGGGTGTTTGTGACGCCCGTGGGATTTAAGTACCTGGCGCACATGTTGGCGTTGCGTAAAACCTTTATCGCGGTGGAGAGCAGTAATGGAGCCGCCCTCCGGCAATCCACATTGATTAAGGACGGTATATTGTTCAATCTATTGGTGGTGGAAATGTTGGCCCACTACCGCGTCAATATGGATACTTTGCTCAAAACCTTTTATAGCAAATTTCCCCGCCTCTACAACAAGGAAGTGGCGGTAGTGAAAAACGGTGAACGGTCAAACAAATTGGCTTCGCTTCTGGAGCGGGAGATCGTTGATTTGGGAGGTTATCCGGTAAAGAGAACCAGTTTGATCGACGGCGTGAAATATATCTTGAACGATTCGTGGCTTCTATTGCGGGAGTCAGGGACTTCCAACGTCATCCGGATTTACTCCGAGTCCCCGAAATTGAAGCAAACAAATGAATTGATAAAAATAGGGCGGAATTTAATTGAATAAAACAAAAAAGATAAAGTTCGTTCAAACAAAAGGCTTCTTGCTCTTGATGACGCTCTTTATCTTTATCTTGATCCTGACTTTTTTCTTCGGCGACAGCGGTATCCTCGAAATCGTCGGAGCTCAGAGGAAAATCGAGGAATTGAAGACCAATATCGACCAGCTTAAGAAAGAAAAGGAACGATTGGCCAACGAGGTTGAGGAATTGAAAAACAATCCGCACGCTCTAGAACGGCATGCCCGGGAAAAGTTATGGCTGATGAAAAAGAACGAAATGGTCGTTGTCCTGACGGAGAATCATAATCTTTCTGAATGATGAAGAGGAATGTATTGTAAATCCGGGGAAACCAGAGTATACAACCATATCTGTTAGCCTGTCGCGATTCTGGCCGGCGGGAGCTTATGTCAAGGATGAATATGCGAGACGAAAGTAGAGATGATTTTTTGATATTCGGCAGTCCGTTAATCGAAGAAGAAGAAATCGAAGAGGTTGTCCAATCGTTGCGGTGCGGCTGGATCGGCACAGGCCCGAAGGTGCACCGGCTGGAAGAAATGTTCGGGGAGTACAAAGGGGTGGCGCACGCGATGGCGCTGAATTCTTGCACCGCAGCACTGCATCTTTCTATGGTGGTGTTGGGGATTTCTCCCGGCGATGAAGTGATCGTTCCAGCAATGACGTTTGCAGCTACCGCCAACGCGGTGATTCACGCAGGCGGAGTTCCGGTGTTTGTCGATTGCCTGAAGGACACGATGAATATCGATCCCGAAGACCTGGAGGCAAAGATCACTTCCCGCACCAAAGCGGCGATCATCGTTCATTTTGCCGGCAGACCCTGCCAGATGGACACTATCATGGATATTTGCCGGCGTCGCCGCATCAAATTGGTAGAAGATTGCGCCCATGCCATCGAAGCGGAATTCGCAGGGCGGAAAACAGGTACATTCGGCGACATCGGTTGCTTCAGTTTTTATGTGACCAAAAATATCATCACCGGCGAGGGCGGCATGGCCATCACGAATAACGATGAATATGCCGATAAAATAAAGGTGATGGCCTTGCACGGCATGAGCAAAGATGCCTGGAAGCGGTTCTCGGACGACGGTTACAAACATTACCAGGTGGTGTATCCTGGATTCAAATACAATATGATGGATATCCAGGCGGCGTTGGGGATTCACCAACTCCCCAGAGTGGAGCGGTATTGGCAGCGGCGCGAGCAAATCTGGCAACGTTATATGGAGGCCTTCGCCGATCTCCCGGCTTTCTTGCCGGCTCCGGTACCGGAAACGATGAAGCATTCTTTCCATTTATTTACACTACTTCTGGATATCGATCGGCTGACAATCGACCGGGACGGCTTCCTCGAAGAGATGACCCGGCGCAAACTGGGAGTGGGGGTCCATTATCTGGCCCTTCACCTGCATCCATATTATCAGCAGGCGTACGGTTGCAAGCCCGGCGACTTTCCCAATGCAGAATGGATCTCGCACCGGACGGTTTCACTACCCCTGTCTCCCAAATTGACGGATCAAGAAGTAGAGCGAGTCGTCTCTCATGTCCGCGACATTCTCACATTCCACGAAATGTAGACCCGGCTGAACCATGAAGGTGGAGATTATCCAGAGGTACGGCGAGTGGAAACGGGTAGCGGATTCTTGCGGGTATGCCACTTTTTTTCATACCCCCGAATGGTTCCGGTTGTTCGCCGGCGAATTCCATGATCTGGAGATCGAAACCAGGAAAATTTCGTTTCCCGGCGGTACCGTCGCCATTCTGCCCGCGTTGGCGCGGCGGATTTCCCGTTTTGAGAAGCAGTATCTCATGGGACCCGGGGGCGTGTACGGCGGTTGGATTTCCGGGAATCCCCTCACCCGTGAAGAGCGAAGATTCCTGCTGGACTATATCGAGACACACTTCAAACATCTGGTCTGGCGCCTCAATCCCCTTCAAGGAGATCCAGGCACTATACCAGGGAATGTCCGGGAAGATTTTACCCAGGCGGTTTCCTTACGGGGCGGGATGCATATGATCGAGCGCGACTTCTCTCCGTCCAATACCCGCGCCATCAAAAAAGCGCGGCGTGAAGGAATTGTCGTTCGCCCTGCTGTTTCACTCCAGGATTGGCTGGAATATTACGAATGTTATCTCGATTCCCTCAGGCGTTGGGGGGAGCGGGCGTCCAGCCGGTATGAATGGACTTTTTTCCTGAGGATGTTCGATCTCCAATCCGACCGTATCACTCTCTGGTTGGCTGAGTTGGAAGGAAAGATCGTTGCCGGGGCGTTGGTTTTTTATCACAAGGCCCACGCCGTCTATTGGCATGGCGCCGCGCTGGAACAATACCTGCCGTTGCGGCCTGCGAATCTCTTACACCGGGAGATTATCGCCGATGCCCTTGATCGTCGGTTTCGCTGGTACGATTTTAATCCCAGCGGAGGCCACGCGGGAGTGGAACGGTTCAAGCGACAATTCGGCAGCCGTCTTCTGCGGGCCCATGTGATCACCCGCAGCGATTCACCTCTTCATCTCCGGCTCTGGCGGCGGATGGCCGCGATTAAGAACAGAGCCCGGGAACGGGTGAGATGATGATATACCGGTTGGCGTCAATATTTGAAAAAATGATTGTGGGGCATCTGCGTCTTAAAAACCATTACCCTCCCTTGTTTGTGGTGGGAGTACCCCGTTCCGGCACAACCGCCGTGGTCTTGCACCTTTTTAACCGATTCCGGTTCGCGTGTTTTCCCAACATTTCCAGGAGATATTCCGACGCGCCGGTGAGCGCTGCGCTCTGGGGCTGGCTGCGCTATCAATACAATCCTACGTACTACAACGCCTTCGGCGAGGTGGAGGGACCGATGGCTCCTTCCGACGGGTGGGAAATTTTTTTACGTTGGTTCCCGAGATATGATCTTTCTCAACCGCCCTGCCGCGAGAAATTGTTCGAGTTGAAAACCATCGT
>JAHELQ010000477.1:0-576 GCA_024644125.1 Candidatus Aminicenantota bacterium
CGATATTAGCGGCAATGTGGTGCAATACAAGACCGAGAGCCCGTCGGGCCGGTTTGCCATTTTCCGCCTAAAAACGCCATATACATATCAAGGCGGCTACGTATCCCAATGGATGACTGCGGATAAAGATCCGGTGTATTGGCCGCAGGCCATCCAGTTTACGGCTCATTTCAAGAACCTGACCCAGGAACCCCGGACGATTCGGATCGAGCGCCCCTTCCTACTTGTTTTAAGTAACTCTGTCGAGCCGGGTCTCGAAAAGAAATCGAAGCCCTCATCGCCGATTTAACTCGTAAATGTATGCGCCTCTTAACAAAAAAATAAGAGCTCAAGGATTGATAAAAATTTTTTCATGTGATATTATCGGAAAGTCGCGAATCAATCTCAGCACATAACGTTACTTCTAAAAAAAGTGCTCATGCATAAAGACATGACGCTTGCCTGTAAAGACTTTAGCCAGAATTTAAAAAGTTTAATCGCGGAAATAGTAAGCTTTTTCTATATAATAAATTTAACAAATAAATAGAAATTCAAATAAATAAAAGGAAGCATGTGAGGTATTCAATGAAAAAAACT
>JAHELQ010000477.1:586-4523 GCA_024644125.1 Candidatus Aminicenantota bacterium
TTGTGCGGGCGGAACGTACAATCTGGAACAACCGGTAAATCTTGAAATACAACCGGGCGAAACCGGTAATTACACATTCCCGTTCTCCACATCCGGATTCGAACCGGACATCGACGGCATGTACTCCTTCCGTCTTCAGTATTACGATGACCAGCAACAGTTGAAGCAGGTGGGGCATGGGAAAACCGTGTGGATTATCGGGCCCCAAACCCGCAGTTCCGTACAACTGTCCACTCCGAGCCCCGTCAACGCGGGAGGCGCGCTTTCGTATACAATCCAATCCAAAACCATCGCGTATCCAATTCCAGGAAATTACCGGATCGCCCTGTATCTTGAAAGGCACACCGGGAAAGAGGATGGAAACGATACGTTTTCACCCGTCGATACGCTTCTGGAAGCGGAGCATGATTTCAGCGCCGCGAGCAATTATCGATACGATGAGACCTACACACCGGCAATCGCCCATCCGTCGGGATGGTACCGATTGAGATTACTTGTGGCGGCTCCGAACGGTTCCCGGGAAAAAGAACGGATCACTAACTTTTATTACAAACGAAGCGGTTTCGGAATTCGCGTAACCGGCATGGAAAAAGACGGGCAACCCGTCACCCAATTAATCCCTGGGGAGACCTACGCCATCCCGGTGACGGTTGAAAATCTCCAGTCATACAATTACAATGTCAAACAGGGTTCCTACATCATCCGTGTACGCTCGGAAGATGGCGTCGATATATTTAAAAAAGAAGCCGTCAATCTCGAAATCGCCGCAGGCGAACAATTGACAATCAGCGAACCGTTCACATTTCGACCGACCGCACCCGGAACTTTCACTCTTGAATATTGGTACAAGGATGAAGCGCGGGATCCGGCGCGTTGCTGGTATTTGCCAGTGAGGGCATTCAGGTTCGCTGAAACGTTGCAGGTTTCATCGGACAAAGCGATGTACCGGACGCTGGACACCGCCGCCATCGAAGCGACAATCACGGGAAGCGGCACGTACCGGGTGGTTCTCTCCTCGCCGGATGCCAATGTGCAAAGCGAACAAACCATCGACATTCTCCCGGGACATTACAGCGGGCAGGTTCAATTCCAACTGCCCATCGGCTGGAAATCCTCCTATGATGTCGAAATCATCGGAACCGGCGACTCTGGCGCCGCAATGACCCAACATCTCAGGTTGGGAGTTGAAACGTTTAAAATCCAGAGCAGCGGGCGTTTTTCCCAACCAATTGCCATAGTCTCCCAACCTCTGGAATTCACCTTTAACGCCCAATGCGTGTCCGTGCTTTACGCGCCTCTCACAGTAGATCTACAGGTAACCGCCCCGAGCCTGAATTTCTCAGACGCCCGGAGCATAATGTTGCAACCGATGGGCGATAATGAATTCAAATATACCATTCCGGTTCCCGAAACAGCTTCGGCGGGTCCCCATTCGGTAAGAGTTTCGATCACTTACGGCTCCGTTTCGCTAATCGACCAATCGTACGTGATCTCGATACCGGAACCTACCGTTTCTGCCACACTCGCGCAAACCACATTCAAAGCGGGAGACACGGTGAGTGTGGAATTGAAAAATGGCGGCGGGTTGACGGCTTCCGCGTCAGTCCTGGTTGTATTGCGTGATGAGTGGGGGCTGGACGCGTACCGCAGCGAGCAAGTACTCAGTATCGAACCTGTGCTGCCGCTTTCTGTAACGGTTCCGTTGGCGGAAATTATGAAAAGCGGCGTTTATTCGCTGGAATTGCAGGTGGATGAGGCGGTGTCGGGGCAGAAATTCCGCCGGTATTGGTTGTTGAATATCGCGGGAATTTCTCCGGCACTTTCCAGTTATACGCTTAAAGAGGTTTATTCGGCCGACGAGGCAGTGAGCGGGAAAAGTGAGATTGTGTCGAACGGCGGATCGCTCGGCAATGCCCGTTTGCTGGCACAAATCGTCCAGCAAGTGGAGAGCGGCGGCTCTGAGAGTTATACGCCGGGGCGGTTTGAGTATCTGAACACAATCCTTGGCGGCGACGGTCTTAGTGGGACTGTGTACCTCATGACCCGGCAGGGACCGGCGTTGTATAATCCTGAAAACCAACAGATCGAATTATTACTGGATCGCCCGTTTGAATACTCGACTGGAAGCGTCGCCATGAAAGCTGATTCGTTGGGTCGATTGTGGTGGGGAACCGCTTTTCCGAATGGCGTATTCATGCGGGGAACCGACGGCGCCTGGAAACATTTTACCAGCGCCGACGGTCTGCTGTCCGACAGTATCTATGACATCATCGAGCGGTCAGGCCCCAATGGCGAATCCATACTCTGGTTCGCCACATACCGGGGGATTTCCGAGTACAGTCCGGGAGGATGGCGGTCCTATTCGAGCGCCGACGGATTGCCGGGCGATTATGTCTGCAAATTTGCCCGCGACGCTGCGGGAGCGATATGGGTATCCACGTACAGCGGACTGGTGAAATATGAAAACGGCCAGTTTGTTTCCATAGATGCTCCGTTCGGCACAGAACTAATATACTCAAGGCTTGGAAATACAGGCGACGGCAGCGTTTTTACTGTCACCTCCAGTAAAATGTATCGTTACCGTTCCGGCGTTTGGGATTCCTGGGATCTGGACGCCATTTATCCCGGCTGGTATGCCAGCTCTATTGAGTGCGACCGGAACGGGGCATGGCTGACCGGCCGTACCTGGGGAAGTTACAGCAATAATCTGCTCATTAGATATGACGGCCAGTTTTCGGTCATTCAAACCAATACAATCGAGGCGTTGGCGGGCATGGAACAGGTGATTCCATGCTTCGGCGACCGGGTATTGGTCGCTCCTTCGGCGAATACTTCGACAAAAAAGCTCGGCCTTGCATCGCTGGATTCCGGCCAATGGCAACGTGTCGTTTTCCCGGAAGAACTGGACCGGTTATTGGGTCCTCCATGCGCCATCGAGCTCGACGCCACCGGCGGATTGTGGGTGGGAACCCAGGCCGGATTATCAGGGTATAGCGGTGGAACATGGGAGTCGGTGATTTATTATCCCGGAACCACCGATCTGATCGGCGGAGTGATGCAAATACAATCGACCTTCGACGGCGCCATCTACGCCATGCTGCCGCGCGGAATTTTGAAGAAAAACCAAAAGATTCAAGAACTCCTGTCCTATCCACCGGATTGCGGCAACGGGGCATCCCGTTTCGGCGTGGATAGCCTTGGGAGGATCTGGCTCTACTACCGCAATCTGTCAGGGTACTACAAGACCGGATATTTTGACGGAACCTGGCATGATTACAACAAAAAGAGTTTTTATGTATTCGAGGCAGACCGGAACGGTGGCGTCTGGATGAGCCGGTATGACGGTCTCGCCTACATAGACGCGGACCTGAGCGAACAATTGTTCACCTCGGGAAATTCAGGGATTCTCGAAGGCGATTACGATTACCTCTCGTTGGCCGGAGACGGAACTCTCTGGATCAGTATCTACGATTGGGACTTCGGAATTTACAAGTTGCAATCCTACAAGGATGGCATTTGGACGGACTTGAGCGCGTTTCCCGGTTATCCGGCAGAAGGCGTCGATGAAACCGCCGCCGATTCCGAAAACCGCTTGTTTGGATTGGCCTGGGATGAAGGTTCCACTCAAAGTCTTTATCTACTGGAAGAGGGGCAATTCAAGAAGACTGAAATCAGCGGCGTGACCGCCTGGGATTTAAAAACCTACAACCGCAGCCTGTTCTTTTGCGGAAATCTGGATGGAAGTGATCGTAGGATAACTGTTGCCAAAGTGAACCCCGGATCGAAAGGTGGCAGTCAAACCCTCTGGCAGGAAAATTTCACGGTCGATGCGGCGGCAAACAGCGAAATCATCCTGCCCATCGAAACCGGCGAGATGTTTGGAGCCGGCGGTTATGTGCTAAAAACAGAGCTCATAGGGCCGGAGGGCCAACTATTG
>JAHELQ010000478.1 GCA_024644125.1 Candidatus Aminicenantota bacterium
TATCGAGGAAAAATCAACCGCAAACCTGCGGCGTTTGCCATGGCAGCGAAGAGAACAATCTCGAGGTGGGAATCACCAAACGTAATCTTATTTCCCGTTATGAATCCAGCGTGCATTACGAGGCCATCATGGTGGGAAAAGCCGGCGCCAGTTGTTCCGATTGCCACGGGCACCATAACATCCTATCATCGGCTTCCGGCGAGTCCCGGATCTCCCGGACCGGTTTGGCTAATTCATGCAAAACGTGCCACCTCAACGAAACCCGCGCCTTCTGGAGTGGCGCGCATGGCAACGCGTTGTACCACGGCAATAACGATGTGCCCAATTGCACCACTTGCCATGGAGACCACGATATGACGTCGTTGCGCGCCCGCGTTGGGGACGCCAAACAGTGGGCGGCCACGCAGGTTTGTATTTGGTGCCATTCCAATGACAGGATGATGGCCCGGTACGGCCTCGACACCACTCCGGTGGATAGTTATATGGAAGATTTCCACGGTTTGACCCAGCGCGGCAGTCTCGGAGCAAGCGCGACTTGCGCGGATTGCCACGATCCCCACCATTCGTTGCCCTCGGATCACCCCAGTTCCCGGATGCACATCACGAATCGCGGCTCGACGTGCGGGAAATGCCATGGCAAGGTGACCCAGACATTCGCGTTAAGTTTTTCCCATAAAAAGGCTATGGCCTATTCAGGGGCGAAAGCGGAAAATATTATCAAGATCATCTACATCCTGTTGATCATCCTGACTGTGGGCGGCATGCTTTTGCATAACTTTATTATCTGGCTGAATGGTGTCAGGAAGAAATATTCGAAGGAAAAACGTACCGGTGTTATCAAGCGGATGAGCGGTTTTGAACGGATGAGCCATATCCTTTTGATGATCTCGTTTTTCACTCTGGTCATCACCGGCTTCGCCTTGAAATACCCGGAGGCGTTCTGGGTAAAATTCCTGTTCTCGATGGGGATGACTGAAGTGGTGAGGGGATTCATTCACCGTGTGGCAGCGTTGGTAATGATCTTTGACTCCGTCATCTTCATGTTCTACACCATTTTCCGCCACAGAGGCAGGCGCATATTGATGGAATTGATGCCCAGGTGGAGGGATTTCCCCGATTTTTTCAATACCATGAAGCACTACCTCGGTATCCGCAGGGATGGGGTCAGGTACGGGATGTTCAATTACGCGGAAAAATTTGAATTCTGGGCGTTGGTATGGGGAACCGTCATTATGATCATCACCGGATTGGCTTTATGGTTCCCCAAATCCATTACCGCGGTCATGCCCTCGTGGGTAATCGGAATATCGAGGATGATCCATTTTTATGAAGCCCTGCTGGCCACATTGGCGATCCTTATCTTCCATTTTTATTACACGATTTTTTTGCCCGGGGAGTATCCGATGAATACTTCGTGGCTCACTGGAAAGTTGATGGATGAGGATGCCGCACACCGCTTCGACGAGGGGGCAATCCAGTTGATGAAGGAGCTGGAACAGCACCGGGAAGAAACCGAACGAAAAAAGGTGGAAACAGAGGACTAAATAAAGCGAACATGTTCCGGATGGATTGGGCTACAATACGAATTGTGATAAAAACATCGACGTTATAGTTTGGAAGTATCTCTTTGTCCGATTATTTTAACGATCGTGTGCATCATCTGCTTGATTGAGTCGAGCAGTTCAGGTTGTGTTAGGTAATAAAAGACAAAGTTTCCGCTTTTTTCTTTTTTCAAGATACCTGCGCGATACAAATCGTTGAGATGATTGGACAGTGATGGCAGGGAAATATTGAGATTTTTTTGGATTTCGGTAACGTTCATTTTTGTGTTACCGATCAACTGCAATATCTTTAATCGAATTGGTTTGGAAATGGTTCTGCACATCAATGCGTATAACTCGAGGAATTCATCGCTGAAGCGTTCGGGCAAGTCTTGGATTTGAATGACTGTCGCTTTACTCATCATATATTTTAACTAAAAAAAAAAATTTTTGCAACCTCTATAGTGTTATTCCTGAAACTTTTGTTGTATTCTCCAGTCTATACTGCGCCTGGTATCAATGGGTGGACAGCCCTATGGGCCGTCCACCTGAATGTATCAAAAATAATTAATTCTCCAGTTCAGCGCCACCAGTATTTTGTTGTGTTTCCTCCAAGCGAACTGATGGAATCCACAAGTAGCTGCGCAATATATTTCGAGTTATGGATATAATTGTTCGGTTCTTTTTGGCTGACTTGATAGTTGTATGCGGCTTTCAAGAGTCTGGCGTCGAATTTGTACGCGTTTGGGAAGATAGCCTCGCCGGGATCCAGCAGGCCGTTGCCGTTTGTGTCGTTGAAAAAATATGGATATGCCAGTGAATCGTAAACGATCGGTTTCCCGGTGGCGAAACCGTATGCTTGCATTTGAGTATAGAGAGCCGCCTCGAGACCGTTGAGCTCTTCCTTCACCGATTCCCGCATATTTCCATCGCCGTCGTAGTCGGGAGTGGAATAGGGGCGGATGGAATCGAATCTGAATTTTGCCGGATCGGCGCCGCGGTTGGGTTGGGAAATATCCTGTCCATGGCAGTTGACACAATCCGCCGGGTTGGGCTTTTTGACATTGTGCCCGACTGCGGAGATCTCGCCGTTTATTCCCATATGGCACTCGACGCATGTGTCGAATTTTCCTTCGTGATTGGTAAAACGGCGCTGTCCGGCATAGGTTTTGCCTAAATATTCATATCCGCCTTTGGCGAGGGTTCCAAAAATAACCGCCGCTGTGGGGTAATAGTGGATATTGATAAAACCGTATGGCCCGGGACCCGACGCGATCGCCTGGTCCACCGTCTTTTTGGATGCGCGTCCCTGATGGCAATTCAGGCAGAGATTCGAACTGTCTCCCATGGTGAGGGCAGCTCCGTTGGGAAATGTGACAGGACTAATATCTCTCACGAATGGCGGCGATGTGTGGCAGGTGGTGCATTGGAAGCCATTTGCGATCGGCGAATCGACTGTTTCTCCGTTTGCGAGAAAATCGGCCAATCCGACAGCGGAGTGGCATTTGGCGCAAGATGCGGGAACTAATTGCGGATCCTCTTCATCCCAATGGCGGAACGCCTCGGTGGCGCCGTTAAAATGCCCTTCGTCGTCGCGAAGGATGGGGCCTGTGGCGATCCTGACAGGGATGGCTGAATTGACGTCCATGATCGAATCGTAGAGTAATTGTATCATGTATTTGCCGCCGTGGGCGAAAGCGCCTGGATCTTTCTGGATTACCTGGTAGTTGTAGGCAGCCCGCAACAGGCGGGGCGTCCAGGCGGCGAAGCGGTTGGCGACTGTCGCTTCCGATTCGTCCACGATGCCGTTATCGTTGAGATCTTTGAAAAAATAGGGGTATGCCATAGCGTCATAGGCGATAGACACTCCGATCACATCCGCGGCGTATCCGCGCATCACCCGGTACAACAAATCCTTGAACGACTGGATTTCGTAATAGATTCCTTCGCTGACATCGCCGTCGCCATCATAGTCTGTCAATGATCCAAAGAAGCGGATATCGTGGAAATTCCTCTCTTCCGTCACCATGGTGTGGCAGGTGGCGCAGCGGTCGGGATTTGGTTTGAGGGAATGCGGGTCATGGCAGGTATAACATGCGTTGTACCCGGTAAGGTGTTCGAATTTTCCATCGTATGTTTTTCCGGCATATTGGTAGCCACCCTTTGCGAATGTGCCGTACTGGGTCGATGCGGCGGCGTAATAATGGATGTTGATAAAGGATAGTTGCGTGCTGACGGTATCGTCGTCCACATCGGCTTTTGTGATGCTGCTCTCGACGGAATTCGTCGAGGACCGCCCCTGGTGGCATTGCATGCAAATGGCCTCCGGGCCCAAACCTTCAATTTTAGCCCCGGACGGAAACGTCACCATCTCCAGGTCGCGGGGAGCGCCGCTTTCCTGGTGGCATACTTCACAATGAAATATTCCCGGTTCGGCATCCGCGTCAACAGCCCAGGGAGTGGATCCGTCGGCTCCAATAAAATCGAGGAAGCCATCATTGCTGTGGCATCTGGCGCAACTTGCCGGTACCACGGGCGGATCTTCCTCATCCCAGTGAACGAAGGGCTCCGACGTTTTATCCGCGTGGGCGGAGCCGGCCCAGCGTAATTCCTGGACCGATTCATAGTCGGAGGCCGCTGTCAGCAACAATGCCAGGAATGTTCCGATGATCGTTATCACAAGTTGTTTTTTAGACATTTTTTCCTCCCGTCGCGTTACCACTTGTAGCCGAAGGAAATCTGCAATATATCGGCCGAATAATTGTTCAACCCAGGCGACTCTTCTTCGTAGTCCAGGTATCCATAAGAAAGTTTGACAACCAGACCTGTCTTGCATAGATATTCGAGGTACGCTTTGGCGAAAAGCCGGGTGAGTTCCCAACTGCCCCGGTTCTCATAATAGTTGACATAGCCGCCCAGCGACCAGTATTGTGAGACTTCCACATTTAAATTCGCATCCACCATATTG
>JAHELQ010000479.1 GCA_024644125.1 Candidatus Aminicenantota bacterium
GACGGCGTGGCCCGCGGTTATCTGGGGGATCAGGAAAGAACGTGTGAAAAGTTCCTCGACGATCTGTTCAAACCTACGGGCAGGCTTTACAGGACCGGGGATCTGGGGCGTTGGCTTTTTAACGGCGCCATCGAATTCCTGGGACGCATCGACGGGCAGGTGAAAATACGCGGCTATAGGGTCGAATTGGCGGAGATCGAGAGCCGTTTGATGGAATTCCCCGAAATCCGGGACGCGGTGGCCATTGCCCGCGACGATCCATCGGGCATGAAATATCTTGTGGCGTATCTAGCGGCTGCCGATGGAGAGAAATTGGATATCAAGGAACTACGGGAATATCTGTCGCTCTTTTTACCGGGGCATATGATTCCCGCCTATTTTATGCAGTTGGACTCGATCCCCCTGAACGCGAACGGGAAAGTGGACCGAAGCAGGCTTCCGCAACCGACTGCGGGTACAGACGCGGTGTTTGAAAAACCCTCCACGCCAACCGAGGAGGCGTTGGCCGCTATTTGGATGGATATCCTGGGGATGGAGCCCGGTACTGTCGGCGTCACCGCCGACTTTTTCGAATTGGGCGGGCATTCACTCAAAGCCACTGTCCTGGCAGCCATGGTTCACCGCGAATTCGATGTGGTCCTGCCGTTGGTGGAGATTTTCAAGACGCCGACGCTCCGGGATCTGGCGCTCTTTATCGACCGGGCGGTCAGGGATAGTTTCTCCACCATCGAACCTGTCGAAAAAAGAGACTATTACCCGGCCTCGTCGGCCCAGAAACGAATGGTGATTCTCCAGCAAATGGATCCCGCCAGTACTGTCTATAACATCCCAATGGTGTTCCCGATAGATTTGAACGGCGGAGTCGGGCGGTTGGAAGATGTCTTCCTGCGGCTGATCGATCGTCACGAGGCGTTGCGTACGTCGTTTGCCTATGTTGACGACGAACCGGTCCAGCGGGTGAGCGACCATGTGGCTGTGTCGCTTGAACAAAATCCCCCCGATGCCTTCCGGCGATTTATCCGCCCCTTCGATCTTTCCATTGCCCCGCTGATACGATTGGCTCTGGCGGAGATACCCGGCGGCGGCCATTATCTATTGTTTGACATTCATCACTCCGTGGGCGACGGCGTGTCGATGAATATATTAATCGATGACTTCTCGCGATTCTATAGGGGGGATGATCTGCTACCGTTACGCATCCAGTATAGAGACTACGCAGTGTGGCAGGATCGCCAGCAGGAATCGGGCTTTTTGGAACGGCAACGGAGATTCTGGAGCCAGCGTCTGTGGGGAGAATTGCCGGTACTGGATCTTCCGGTGGATTTCCCGCGGCCTCCCATTCAGGACGTTTCAGGAAAACTCGCTTTTTTCACGATCCCGGCTTCCGAAACCGCGGCGCTGAAACAGATGGCGCAGGCGAGCCGGTCCACTTTATTTTTTGTCGTATTGACCCTGTTTTATACATGGCTGTCCAAAATCACCGGGAATGACGATGTCATTGTCGGAACCCCTGTGGCAGGTCGCCGTCACGCCGACTTGAAAGATATCGCCGGCATGTTCGTCAATACGCTGGCTCTCCGGCACACCGTCGATCTGTCGTCGCCGTTGCGGGATTCTGTCGCAGTCATTAGAAACCAGGTGTTGCCTGCGTTTGAAAACCAGGATGTTCCTTTCGAGGAATTGTTGCAAACTCTGAAAATTAAACGGGATCCTGCCCGTAATCCATTGTTCGATGTGATGTTCGCGTTCCAGAACCAGGCTATAGGGGATGCGCCCGCGGCCTTTGGACGCGACGAATCATACCCGGACCGGCCGGCGCTTGAAAATCCGGTGTCCCGATTCGATCTGACCGTGAGTTTCACCGAGAATGGCGATGTTCTCGATTTTACCGTGGAATATTGTACCGGTTTGTTTTTTCCGGATACAGTCGCGCGGTTGAATGGGTTTTTCAAACATCTGGTTTCCTGCGCGACGCGGGAGCCGGAACTTCCTCTGAAGGAGCTCTCGCTCCTGGATGATTCGGCGCGGGCGGCGATACTGGATACGTTCAACGACACCGCCTCGGCTTACCCCCGTGAAAAAATGGCGCACGAGATATTCGATGAGCAGGTACGGGTTACGCCGGACAAAATCGCTGTGATCCACGACGACAGGTTCCTGACCTATGAGGGGCTGGCCCGCCGTAGCGACGCCCTGGCCCGGAAGCTCCAGCGTCTTGGGGCGATGCCCGAAGAACCGGTAGGGATTATGTTAGGCCGAACGCCCGACACGATCGTCGCCGTGTTGGGGATCCTGAAGGCGGGTTGCGCGTATGTCCCCGTCAATGCGGATTATCCTCTGGAGAGGAAACAATATGTACTGGCCGATTGTTGGGCCCATTGGCTTATTTCCGACGGCGGTGGCGTTGCAGGAGCGGATTGCGCAGTCATCGACCCCAGCTTCATGGAGGACGAAATCGACTGCCAGGAGCGTTTCGGCGCAATTACCGGGAAGCCCCGGATGCTTTGTTACGTCATTTACACCTCGGGTTCCACCGGACGTCCCAAAGGCGTGATGGTGGAACACCGCGGAGTGGTGCGTCTGGTCAAAGAGACGAATTTTATCGATTTTTCCGTTGCCGGGCGAATCCTGCAAACCGGCGCGTTGGAATTCGACGCGTCTACCTTTGAGATTTGGGGGGCGTTACTGAATGGACTGACCCTCGCGTTGACAGCCACCGGCAATATCATCGACGGTGGAGCGCTGAAAAAAATTCTCCTGAAACATGATATCGATACCATCTGGTTGACGGCGCCGTTGTTCAATCAATTGCTGGATGCGGATATCGCGATATTCAAATCCCTGCGGTACTTGCTCTGCGGCGGCGATATCCTCTCGCCGGCACATATTAACCGCCTTCTGCGCAATTTTCCGAACATCGCCATCATCAACGGTTACGGGCCGACGGAAAACACCACATTTTCAACCACATTCCGGGTACGGTCACAATTCCGGGACAACATCCCCATCGGATATCCAGTCGCCAACTCGACAGCGTATATTGTGGACCGTTTCGACCGGTTGCAACCGGTGGGAATCGCGGGAGAGATCCTGGTAGGCGGCGACGGTCTGGCCCGCGGGTATCTTGGGGATCCTATCAAAACCGCTGCGCAATTTATCGACGATCCCTTCACACCCGGCGACAAACTCTACCGTACCGGCGATCGCGGACGGTGGCTGCCGGATGGCGCGATCGAGTTTCTTGGCCGCATCGATCAGCAGGTCAAGATCCGCGGCTTCAGGATCGAGTTGGGAGAGATCGAGTCTGTCCTGCGGAATGATGAACGCCTGCGGGATGCGGTGGTCATTGTGGCCGCCGGCGATGCAGGCTCGAAGGACCTGGTGGCCTATGTGGCGGCGGCAAAGGAAAACGATGGGGCCCTCGACATTGGAGAGATTCGTAGATCTTTGGCCCGGCGGGTGCCGCCCTATATGATCCCTTCTTATTTTGTCCAAATGGAATCCATCCCTCTGACAGCCAACGGTAAAGTGGATCGCCGGGCGTTGCCTGTCCCCGCGGTGTCCGGTTCCGATGAAATTTTCGAGCCTCAAACCCGGACTGAAGAGAAAATGCGGACCATTTGGGCCGGTGTATTGTCGCTGCCGGAGGATTCTGTCGGCGTCACCGCCGATTTTTTTGAATTGGGCGGTCACTCGTTGAAGGGTACGATCCTCACGGCCAGGATTCACAAAGAACTGGATGTGCGCGTACCGTTGACGGTATTGTTTCAATCGCCCACCATCCGGCAATTGTCCCAATATGTGGATCAAGCAGTAAAACAGCGGTTCCAATGGGTGGAAGCCGTGGAAAAACGCGATTATTATCTTCTGTCCGCGGCGCAACGGCGATTGTATGTATTGCAGCGGATGGATCCCCGGAGCACAGCCTACAATATTCCGCAACTATTTCCGATGCCGGATGACACCGATTTTTCCAGATTGCGGCAGGTCTTCGCCCAATTGGCGGACCGGCATGAAGCCCTCCGTACCTGTTTTGTCTCCCTTGAAGAGGAAACGGTCCAGAGAGTGTCGCAGCGAGTGGATATACCAGTCGCGGAACTGGATGTGGGGCTGCCGCCCGGCGACGTTTTTCGACACTTTATCGCGCCCTTCGATATGGCGCGCGCTCCCTTGATCCGCGCCGGCCTGATCCGGCGACCGGGGGAGGTATGGCTCGCGGTTGACATCCATCACATCATCGGGGACGGAACGTCGATGGATGTGTTGATCGCAGAGTTCACGGCGTTGTACAACGGCGGATCGCTTCCGCCCCTGCGGATTCAATACAAGGATTACGCCCATTGGCAGCATAGCGATGCTGTAATCGAGCGCATCCAAAAAGAGGAGGCCTATTGGTTGGAGATATATAGCGACCGACCGCCGGTCTTGAATCTTCCGCTGGATTCCCAGCGGCCGGATGTGCAGACCTACGAGGGGCGCGTGTACCGTTTTTCATTGGGGAACGACAGG
>JAHELQ010000480.1 GCA_024644125.1 Candidatus Aminicenantota bacterium
TGCATCGGCGATCGTCTCTTCTCGATCCGCAAGTTGCAAACCTAATTCAAAGATGCCCGAGATCTGGTTCCTGAATTCAGATCCCGGGCATCAAGAGTGAGAACGAAGGATCGCTAGCATCAAAGCTTCGATGCCAGCATCCATTGCCCGGTTGAAGGAAGCGAAGATGGAAGGGATCGATCTACCTCATCTTCGGAAAGAAGTGTCGATCGAGGCTTCGATGGGGGCTTCGAGTAGCGATGCTAGAGATAAATCTTCAAATTTGATGATAATCTGCCGGAATATGTAGTTGAACGAAGCCCGGTTCGACCGCCGTTGCCAACAATTATGCAAAAATCTATAAGCCGTCACATAATCTACCTGTCCCCGGTCTCTCCCAAATTCGAATTCCCCGACACCCAACTAGAACTCAACCAACCATACCTCCACACCCTAAATCCCTTCAAGGCCACTGTTAAAAATGATTTGAGCGACCTTTCAGGTGATATGAACTGATTTTTGTATAAAAAAAAATTACGAATGAATATTTGCTGAAAAAATAAGAATTCAAGGATTGATAAATAATTTTTCATGTGATATTATCGAAATGTCGCGTATCAATGTCAGAAACACGTTACTTCTAAAAAAACATGCTATTATTTAAAGATCTGACGCTTACCTGTAAAGACGTTAGCCAGAATTTAAAAAGTATAATCGCTAAAATAGCAAACCTTTTCCATATAATAAATTTAACAAAAAAATAGTAATTCAAATAAAAGGAAGCATGTGAGGTATTCAATGAAAAAAACTATTTGCGTTGTTACATTTGTTTTGATAATTGCATTTTTTTTTAATCCTCTGTTTGCACTCATCGAGGGGCGTATCGAAGGAGTCGTCAAAGACAAGGATACAAATCTACCGATTGAAGGTGCAACAATTACTCTTAAAATTCTTGCCGAATCTGATTTTTATGAGTTATTTAAATTTAAATACACCACTAAAAAAAATGGGACTTTTCATTTTGATATCGAACCCAGAAAAGGAATTTTTTATTATATTCAGTGTCAAAAAAAAGGGTATATCTCATTAATTCCTGAGTATTATTTTAAATATGTAAAGAAGGAGTTATTTCGAGATATGGTTAAGGGATTCACTGTGGCTGAAGGCCAGGTGAAATTTGTTGATATTGGTCTAGAAAAGGGAGCAGTATTGGAGGGGATGCTTCGGGGGATTGGTTTACAAGGAGAATCTCCGATTGCTTCAGTACCCGGATCTTTAGCGAGAAAAACAAATCCAAACAGTGCCTATTTAAAGAAACGGTATAGATATGTCGTTGATTACTTTGGTACAGATGAGAAAGGAAATTTTAAAATTGAGGGAGTGGAGCCATATAGTCAATATGTTTTGGCTATTGATATGGCTACACATGATGTTAAAGATATCGAAAATGTAATTGTCGAAAAAGGGAAAAATAATTATATTCAATACACTCTTGATTTAACAAACCAAACAGGCGTTGAAGGCTATATTAAAGTAAACGGTCACCCTCCACATTCCTGCACGATAGATTTGTCTCAATATTCTAAGACAAATCCAGATCAGTTAATATATTGGACTAGAATATATACAAATAAGGAAGGATTTTTTTCTTACAAAGGGCTGCTACCTGGGATATATAAATTATCTTTTGGTGGCTATGATAATGATATTAATTCTTTTAGTTTTCCTGAGAAGAAAATTATTGAGATTGAGTCCCAAAAGACACTTATATTGAACCTTGAATTTTAGCTGATCTTGGAGATTTCAGATGAAAAAAAGAAAAATCACAAGTTTATGTACTATTTTGGCAATTTTATTTATATTGCTTTTTCAATTGGTGCTTCAGGCCGAAGATGAAGTATATAAAGATAAAACAAAGGTATGCAAAAAATATCCGGGATTGACATTTATTTATCCAGCGTATGAATTTAAGAAGGTTCAAGGCTTCAAAGATGATACAATGGCGTTAGCTTTTTCAGTCCGCCCCCCAGCTTCATATGAGATATTGGATGCACTGGAAGCGCGTTTCCTGGAAATGGTAAGCGTTTATAATAGCTACAAAAGTTCTCCTGAAGGTTATAAAGGGACAAATGGAGTCGCGAATGCCTGGGAAAAGAATCCTCTCCCAAGCTGCTTAAAAGAAGGTTTTGACAGATTCCTCAGCGATCTCAGACAAAATAAAGTAAAGTTAACCATAACTTGGTGGAGCGGTGATTATGAATATGGAGACTTTAGGGGAGATGAGGACTGCGCCGGAACGTCAGATTCTAAAAGTGAGATCAATATATTTGGAGCTTTTAAGAAATATTATGGCCTGTCAAATCCGAAAAAAACTAGTTCAAAATTTTTTCACGAGATGATTCATTCAACAAAAAAGCAATATCCGAAATGTTTTAAAAAACTAAATCGCGAGATGGAAGAAGCTTCAACTGAAGATGGTGAAATAAAGGTTTTTGGACGCAAATTTTCCGCTCAAACATATGAAATTCAGGGGTATGGAGACGAAGAAGCTGACGGAAAAACTCCAAAAGATGATTGCACTTATAAAAAAGTCTGTATTTGTGAATCTGGGTGCCCTCCTGACAATTTCTCAAATACAAAGGATGGTATGTCAACATTTTCTGATAATAATGAATCAGACTTCTGTACTCCTCCACCACCCCTGGATCCAGGCCCTGGAGCGGACAATCCCGATGATAATGAATCAATGTTCAGTGGCATCACCCGGATATATAACCTCGCGCCCCGATCCCTGGTTTTGAAGAGGGGATATTGGCAGGAAGCTTCGAAGCTATTTGGCGGACTGTTGTTTGATGGGAATAATTCGGCTGAGGAGTTGATGCGAGTGTCGAGGGTTCTCGTTATTCCTACGACTGCGTTGTCTCAGGTTTATGGAGACTCTGTACTTCGGGCGGTTGTGGAAAAATATGTGATGCTGGGCGGCAATCTTGTTGTTATGTCGCAGCAACATGGAACTCAGGCGCAAGAGTTTTTGCCTGGGGGCGATCAACTTCAGGTGTTGGGGTTTCGTGAAGATCAGTCTTGTTTGAAAAATTCTTCGTTTTTTGAAGTGATGCATCCGGTGGTGTCGTCCTGCGTCAACGGCATGGTGGATGTGGGGGTGGATGGGTATTTTTCTAAATTTCCAGCAAATGGAACCGCATTATTAACCCGGCGGGTCAATATTCAGCCGGCGCTAGTGTATTATCCTTATGGCGAAGGGACGGTGATTTTGACCAGTATGTTCACCGATTGGGCGACGGCTCATTCCCAGGCCTCCACGACGGAAATAAACGTTTTGCGCGATATGCTTACATTTGCCCAGGATCCGTCGGCGCCGATTCCAATGTATGATTTGTTGGAGAATCCGGCGCCTTCGGTTCAATTGAGTGTTGGCGTTAAAAATTCCAGTGAAGAAACGGCCTCTTCCGTTCGAGTTCTTGTGTCCACACCGGATCGGAGTCGGGTGTTGTTTGAGACAACCAAACCTGTGGCTCTCAATCCTTTGGAAGAAGATAGCTTTACGATGATGTTCACCCTCCCTGGAATCGAGGATGCGCACCTTGGAATTTGCCATGTGGATTATGAATTACTGGACGCAAACGGCGATGTGGTTCAGATGAAGACCGAAAGCCCGTCTGGGCGGTTCGCTCTTTACCGGTTGCGCGAACCGTTTGTTTATAAAGGCGGCTATGTGTCCCAATGGATGACCACGGATAAAGATCCTGTGTATTGGCCGCAGGACATCATGTTTACCGCCCATTTCAAGAACCTTACGAATGAGACTCAGACCATTCGGATCGCTAAACCGTTCTTATGTGTCGGGCATGAATGCGCTGGAGGTAGGTATGATCTGGATCAACCGATCATTCTGGAAATCCCTCCGGGAGAGACCGCCCATCATACTTTCCCGTTTTTCTCTTCCCACCTCAATCCAGATATTGACTCCATGTATACGTTCCGCCTGCAATACTATGACGATCAACAGGTGTTGCGGCAGGTGGGGCATGGAAAAACCTGCTGGGTGTTGGGCTCCCAAACAAAAAGCTCTGTGACCCTCAACACCGATACCTCCGTCAAGGCGGGAGGGAGCCTTCCTTATTCTATCCGCTCAAGAGCCATCGCCTATCCAATTCCGGGAAATTATCGCATAACTCTAATTCTGGAAAAACTTGTCAGCTATGAGAATGGACAGCGGACATTTGAAACGGTTAAAACCCTATACCAGACCGAACACGATTTTAGCGCCGTAAGTTCGTTTAAATACGATGGAACATATAATCCCCCCATTGCTCATCCCACAGACTTTTACCGGTTGAAATTGCTTGTGGAAGCTCCGAATGGTTCAAAAGAAAAAGAGCGGGTCAGCGATTTTCACTATGATCGAAGCGGCTTCGGAGTTCGTGTAACTGGAGTTGAAAAAGATGGACAACCGGTCGAGAAGTTAACTGCGGGAGAGACCTACACT
>JAHELQ010000481.1 GCA_024644125.1 Candidatus Aminicenantota bacterium
AGCCGAAAAAAAACCGTCGCCAAGCCCTTCGTATCCAGTCCCATCAATTTGCCCCGGCCAGTGGAACGCATTATTCAGTTCTTTATAAGCCTTTAGCAAAAAAGGATTCGCCCCCAACACAGAAATATCCGCCCGCCGTTGATCGAAAAAATTCGTGATCTGCTCACTTTTAATATTGCGAATCGATTCCAATTGCCGGAACGCTTGCTGCTTCAGTTCCGACCGCGCCGCCCTGAAACCGACGAAAGATAGGATCAAAATGGGAATCAGGCCGGAAGCGAGGAATCCAAATACCAACAGATTACGGATCGAAATTTTGTGAATCATCACCAGCCGCAAAGGATATGGCTACTGAACATTGAATTTGTAACCGACGCCCCGGATGGTCTCAATATATTCACCCACATACCCCAATTTTTTTCTCAAACCGGATACCTGGTAATCCACAACCCTGACTGTAATCGAATAATCGTCTTCCCTAACATAATCCAGAATCTGGGAGCGGGAAAACACAAAATTCGGACGACCGGCAAGCAGCACCAGAATGTCGAATTCCGTTTTGGTCAAATGCAACCTACGGCCTTCGAGAGTGGCCTCATAAGAATCGGGCCTGATGGTCAGGGGGCCATACTCGAACATATTATACTCGCCTAAACCGTTTTTATTCCGCCGGCGCAACACGGCGTGAATCCGGGCGATCAGGATGCGGGGCTCGAACGGTTTTGTGATGTAATCATCGGCATAAAGCTCCAGCCCAGAGATGATATCTTCGAGAAGTCCCTTGCCTGTCACCATGATAATAAAAATACCGGAGGTTTTTTTATTTTTTTTCAAAAGCTTGCAGAATTCGTAACCGTCCATTCCGGGAAGCACCAAATCCAATAAAATCAAATCCGGCGGGTTTTTCTTCAACTCTCTCAACGCTTCTTCGGCGCTACGAACCCCGGTTACGGAAAAGCCCTCTTTTTCCAATATATATCCCACACTTTTTTGCAGACATACATCGTCTTCCACAAAAAGAATGTCAATCTCCGCACTCACTCCCATCACTATATATGTTAAATTAAAGACTAACATTTTCAAAAAAAAAATCTCTTTTTTTTCACTTTTTTTATGAAATGGTGCGGGGAAAAAAAGAAAAACAGGTTTTTTAACAAATCCAAATGCAAACCCAAACAAATCATAATATTTCGATACAACTATAATACCAGGAGGGTGATAGATGTCTACAAACCTAAAACTTAAATTAAAATGCCCCCATTGCGGCATATCGTTGATGGACGCCGGGAATCCCATCGACGGCGCTCCCAGCGTGAGCATCGATACCATTACCGGGGGGCGGAAGGGATGGCTCAGGCTATCGTCCATTTACGGCAGTTACGCCATCGAAAGTGAATTCGCTATCGGGGAAGCTGAAATCGCGACGTTCTTCTGCCCCAATTGCAATCATAATTTGAAAAACACGTTGAATTGTGAAGAATGTAGCGCGCCGCTGGTAACCTTCCAGTTGATGGAAGGGGGGATCGTTAAAATTTGTTCCCGCCGGGGCTGCAAGAACCATTTATTGTATTTTGAAAACGACGAACTGGCCATCTCGAAATTTTACGACACATTCTCCATCGGGAGCGAAGAAGAGGAGGATGAACCATACGCCATGGCGGAAGCCGGCGATATTGTCAGCGAAGACCAGGAGATTCAGAAGACCATCAGTGAGGGGACCTTTCTTAGCTCCTATTGTCCCCATTGCCGCCGGAGCCTCATCGACGACGAGGGGATCTCGTTCATCGTGGTGAACAAAAGCGGTGAAGAGGGCCGATTGTCCCTGAGCCCATACTTGAATGTCTTCACACACACGTCCACCATCCAGATCCCCAGCGGGCAAGAGGTCCAGGACCTGCTCTGCTACCGGTGCCGCAAATCGTTGATCGACCACAAAAACGTGTGTCATCGGTGCGCTTCCCGGGTCGCGTTGATCAATGTATCCGCCATGCGCCAATGGATCGCCTTTTATATTTGCTTGCGCAAGGGATGTACCTGGCATGGTATTTCGCGGGAAGACACTCAATTGATCGCGCTGGAAGACAGCAGGGAGTGGTAGACGATGTACTCGATTATCGACCGCCAGGAAATGGCAAAGGGAGACATCGTCTCCATTACGGTAGAAGCGCCGGAAATAGCTGCCAAGATTCATCCCGGGCAATTTGTGGTACTGAGAATCAACGAGACCGGCGAGCGTCTTCCTCTGACCGTGGCTTACAAAAACCGAGCCCACGGAACCATCACCATCTTCTTCCAGGTGGTGGGCAAGACCACAGCGATGCTTTCATCTCTCAAAATAGGAGACGCCATCAAAGATCTGGTGGGGCCCCTGGGGGTGAGAGAAAAATTCGAAAAGATCGGAATCATCGTCGGTATCGGCGGCGGGTCCGGTATCGCGGTTCTCCATCATTTGCTGGAGGGGTACGCAGAGGCAGGCAACAATCTGATCGGCATCATCGGAGCTAGAGAAAAAGAGATGTTGATCCTGGAAGATGAAATGCGACGCCTCTGTCAACGCCTGGTGGTTACCACCGACGACGGCAGTTACGGGCAACACGGTCTGGTGACCGACGCATTGCAACAATTGGTGGAAGAGCAGGTAGCCATCGATCTGGTAGTGGCGGTCGGCCCCTTGCCGATGATGCGGGCGGTGTGCAAGATGACCCGGATCTACCAGATTCACACGCTGGTCAGCTTAAATCCAATCATGATCGACGCCACAGGGATGTGCGGCGGCTGCCGGGTCAATATCGGCGGGGACAAAAAATTCGCCTGTGTGCACGGGCCCCATTTCGACGGCCACAAAGTGGATTTCGACGAATTGATTCAACGCAACAACATGTATACCCGGGACGAGAAGACATCGCTCCTCTCATCCATAAAAGCGGGTTAGCGGAGGCGAGCCATGACTCAAGAGCTCAATATTCTGGACAATCTCGTTTCCGGCACCGAAGTATCGACCTTTTGCCCCCATTGCAACCAGGGACTGAACCTCTTACACCCCAAAACAAAAAAAGTGTGGTTCAAATTGGAGGCTTGCCTCAATGGCAAAAAAGGGGATCTTTTGTTGAGTCCGCGATTGGATCATTTCGAACGGATCACCGATCTAAATTTGGCGGAGGGCAAAATCATCAAAGACCTGCGATGCCCCTTTTGCCACCATTCATTGCTGGAAGAGGAGGGGCAATGCGAGAGCTGCGGCTCCCCCATCGCCGGCCTTGTGATTTCCACCCAATCCCGGGCCATCACATTATTTATCTGCAGCAAAGTGGGTTGCCATTGGCATGGAATCCCCAAATCGGCGCAAATGCAGTTGAAACCGCAAATCCTCCGCCAGAAAAAACCGGAGCAAGACCCCATGCTGCGGATTCATAATTTCGGCGAAGTCTCCTACGGTTTAACCCGGGAACTCGCCATGATCGAGGCCAGCCGGTGCCTGAATTGCAAAAAACCCTTTTGCACCGAAGGCTGCCCTGTGGAAATAGACATCCCGGGCTTCATCCGTCTCATCACCAAAGGAGACATCCTCGACGCCGCTCGCCTGGTCAAAGAGAAGAACGCGCTGCCCGCCATTTGCGGCAGGGTCTGTCCCCAGGAAGAACAATGCGAACAAGCCTGCGTGTTGGGGAAAAAAAGCCAGCCGGTGGCTATCGGCAATCTGGAACGGTTTGTCGCCGATTTCGAACGGGAAACCGGCTCCATTTCCATCCCCAGAAAAGAGGCACCCACAGGATTCCGAATCGCCGTGGTGGGGAGCGGTCCAGCGGGACTCACTATGGCAGCCGACATGGCCATCAAGGGCCATAGCGTCACCATCTACGAAGCATTACACAAACCCGGCGGCGTCCTGGTCTATGGCATCCCGGAATTCCGTCTGCCCAAAACAATCGTTGACGCCGAGATCAACAATTTGCGGCGGCTGGGAGTCAAGATCGAATTGAACTCGGTGGTGGGCAACCTCTATTCCATCGAGGAGATGTTCCGGTTGGGTTACGACGCGGTCTATATCGCCACCGGCGCGGGTTTGCCGGTGTTCATGAATATCGAAGGGGAAAACCTCTGCAATATTTTCTCAGCCAACGAATACCTGACCCGCATCAACCTGATGAAGGCATACAAATTCCCGGAATATGACACCCCCGCTCCCAAAGGGCGGCAGGTGGCGGTGATCGGTGGCGGCAACGTCGCCATGGATTGCGCCCGAACGGCGCTTCGCATGGGCAGCCGCGAGGCGACCATCGTATACCGCAGGACCCGCGAAGCCATGCCCGCCCGCGACGAGGAAATCCATCATGCCGAAGAGGAGGGCATCAAATTCCGGTTCCTCACCAATCCCATCCGCTACATCGGCGACGATCAACGCTGGATCAAACAATTGGAATGCATCGAGATGAAATTGGGCGAACCCGACTCGTCCGGCAGACCCCGCCCCATCCCGGT
>JAHELQ010000054.1:0-563 GCA_024644125.1 Candidatus Aminicenantota bacterium
CCGCCGTGGATGACAGCCAATTGGAAGAACGGTTGCGCCGCTATTTGCGGGAGAAACTGCCGGACGGCATGATCCCCGCTTATTTTGTACTATTGCCCGCCATCCCCCTTACCCCGGCGGGAAAGATCGACCGCAAGGCATTGCCGGCTCCTGAAATCCTGCGGGACGGGGACTTTACCCCGGCTGCCGGTGAGCTGGAACTTGCGGTGGCCTCTGTGTGGGCCGAAGTCCTGGGTCTGGAAAGCCTGGATGTTGTCAGTGTGGAGGCGGATTTTTTCGCCCTGGGCGGTCATTCACTGAAAGCGGCCTTGTTGACCGCCAAAATTTACCAGGCGTTGAATGTGGATGTGTCGTTGGCAGACTTTATTCAACGACCCACGGTGCGGCGATTGGCCCAATTGGTGGCGGCGGCTCAAAATCACTGCGGCGTGGCATTGCGCACCGTGGAGGAAAGAGAATTTTATCCCCTGTCGTTCCACCAGGAGCGGCTTTTGTTTCTCCATGGCATGGCGCCGGAAAGTTCGGCTTTCAATATGCCGGGGCGGATCCCATTGAAGCATGCT
>JAHELQ010000054.1:573-1738 GCA_024644125.1 Candidatus Aminicenantota bacterium
TTGGGTGTGTTGCTAGACCGCCACGGCTGTCTATGCACCGGATTCACGTGGCGGGACGGCCGGCCGGTCCAACGGGTGGCACGGGATATCGAACCGGAGGTGACTGTGCACGATCTATCGAACTGGGATTCTCAAACCGCGGCTTCTGAAACGGAGAGGTTATTCTTGCGTCTGGCGGCCCAACCCTTCGACCTGGGAGTGCCGCCCCTTCTGAAGGTTGTGTTGGTCAAACTGGCGGACCAGGATTTTGAATTGTTGTTCAATATGCACCATATCATATCGGACGGATGGTCGATTCAGACACTCAAACATGAATTCAACACCGTTTACGACAGCTATCGCCGCCGGCGGCCGCACCGTCTGGAACCTTTGACCTACCGGTATGTAGATTTTGTCGATTGGCAGCGACGGCGGTTCACCCAAGAGGAAGCCAATCGGGATTCAAGCCGATTTTGGGCGGACTTTTTACAATCCGGCCTGCCGGAACTGCGGTTGCCGGTACAAACCGTCCCCGGCGGCGCAAAAAACGTAGGAGCCGGCTACCGGATGATGGTGGAACCGGGAATTCACGCCGGGTTGAAGCGTGTGTCCCGCTCTTGCGGCGTCACGTTGTTCACCGTGATGTTCGCCGCCTATCTCTGGTTGTTGTCCGATATCTGCAACCAGGAACAGGTGTGTTGCACATTCGTGGATTCCGGCCGCTTTCACAGGGCCTTTCACAATGTGATCGGATTCTTCGTGCAAACAGTGGCGTTCGCAGCCACAGTAGACGCCAGTGAGGAATTCCGCCGTTTCGTGGCCCGAATAGGGGATGAGTTAACTCCGGTGAACCGGCACAAAGGATATCCGCTGGAAGCAGTATGTGAGAGACTATCGGTTGCGTATCCCCGGATTCCGGTTTCCTTCAATATGCTGAATATGCAGGAGGAAACCGTCTCCCAATCGTTGGCGCCCTTCACTCCCACGCATGTGGCGGAGGTCATAGACGCCAAATTCGACATGGAACCCTATATTCTGGAATATGCCGATGGGATTGATATCTCATGGAAATATCGCCGTTATATCTTTAGCGCCGAAGGATTCGCATATATCGCCGGCCGCTACAGCTCGATATTGGAGTTTTTCGCCGTTAATCCCGAAAAGCGTCTTCAGGACCTACGGGCCG
>JAHELQ010000054.1:1748-16972 GCA_024644125.1 Candidatus Aminicenantota bacterium
AACGGAATGCCAAATCTCTATAAATCAAGTCAGGGAAGGTCTCATGATTGCAAATTTATTTAAAAAACAGGTGGTGCTTCAACCGGAGCATGTGGCTGTGCGCGCGGAAAATAAAATATTGACCTATCGGGAACTGGACCGCTATGCCGGACGGATCGCCGCTTATGTGCGACGGAGCCGGTCCGGGGGCAAGGTCGGCTTGTTGTTCCGCCGGGGCTCTGATATGGTGGCGGCTCTGCTGGGAGTGCTGAAAGCCCGGCAGGTGTATGTTCCCTTATCGACCCAATATCCTCAGCCACGCCTGGAATATATGTTGGCTCATAGCGGTTGCGGCCTTGTACTGACGGACCGGGACTCGGCCCCATTGGCTCGAGATGTGTGCCGCCAACTCTCCATCCAATACATGGTGGCGGAAGAACTGGACCCTGAGCCGGAAGCCGCCGTGAACTCGATGGCCGCGGCGGCTGCGGCCGAGGATTTGGCCTATATTATCTATACTTCCGGCTCCACCGGTACACCCAAGGCCGTGACGCAGACGCACGGCAATGTCGCGGCTTTTAGCCGCGTCTGGAAGGAGTCCTTTTCCGTCGGCCCCGGCGACCGGGCGACATTGTTGTCGAGTTTTTCCCACGATGGAGCGGTGTGCGATATTTTTGGTGCATTGTTGAATGGGGCGTCGCTTCATATCCCTCCCAGTTTCTATGACGCCGATATTTACCAATTGCGGGACTTTTTGATTGAGCGGAAGATCACAGTCTACCATTCCGTTCCTTCGCTGTTCCGCTATCTGGCTGCCGCATTCCGGCTGGATGAGGCGTTCCCGTCGTTGCGCCTGGTGATCCTGGGGGGCGAGAAACCCGGAAAGCGCGATATCGAGGCCTTCGGCCGCTTGGGAAACAACGCTACGTTGGTGAATTTATACGGCCAATCAGAACATTCCATCACCTCGTTGGCTGTGATTTCCACTCCACCGGAGGCGTACAAGCCCATCATCGGCGACGCTGTGGCGGGGGCCAGCGTATTTCTGGTGGATGAAAATGGGACAGAGGTGGATCCGTTGCGTATCGGAGAAATTTTGGTGTGCGGACCTTGTGTTTCCCCCGGTTATTATAACGGCTCCGATGCTGACAACAGCAATTTCGGGGAGGATGAGGAATTTGGACGTATGTATTGGACCGGCGATCTGGGGCGGTTGTTGGTGGACGGCTCCATCGAGTTTGTAGGGCGCAAAGATTCGCAAGTGAAAATTCGTGGTTTCAGAGTGGAGTTGGAGGAGATCGAAAGCTGCCTGGCGGCGCATCCGGCCATTCAGGACGCGGCAGTCAAATGTTTCCCCGCTGAGGACGGAGAGGTTTATCTGTGCGCATACACTGTGCCTGAGCTGGGGATGGAAGCGCCGTCGGAACGGGAGCTCAAGGAGTGGGCGGCGGGAGAATTGCCGGATTACATGGTTCCCGCCCGGATGGTGGAGTTGGAGTTAATGCCCCAAACCCCCAACGGCAAAATCGACCGCGACGCCTTGAAGGAACCAGGGATTCAAACCGGAACCATGTATGTGGCCCCCAGCGATGCCCTGGAGGTGACACTGGCGCGAATTTGGGGGCAGGTGTTGAAAACGGAGCGTCCCATCGGCGTTGAACACGACTTTTTCGAATTGGGGGGTCATTCGTTGAAAGCCATGATGATGACCGGCAAGGTCCAGAAAGAGTTAGAGGTGGAGATCCCGTTGTCCCTGGTGTTCAAGGCCCCCACCATCAAGCTGTTGGCCCGGTTTATCAGGGAGAGGGACACCAAACATTTTATGGCTGTCGGCAATGTGGAAAAAAAGGATTATTATCCCCTCTCCTCCGGGCAAAAGCGTTTGTATTTTATTCACCAACTGAATTCAGACTCCATCGCCTATAATTTGCCCTTCGCCCTTAACCTCGCCGGCCGTCTGGATCGGGAGAGTCTGGAGAACGCGTTCAAGGAACTCGTTCGGCGGCATGAAATCCTTCGCACCGCTTTCACCCTCAGGGATGGCGTTCCGGTCCAACGAGTCGTGGAGAATCCCCCTTTTGCCGTGAAATTCCAGAACGGCACCTGCGCGGATAAGGATTGGCCGCGGCCTTTTGATCTGTCGCAGCCCCCCTTGATGTGGGTTTCTTTGCGGGAGATCGGGGAGGATCAACATCTTCTGCGGGTGGATATCCACCATATCGTGGCGGATGGCACATCGCTGCAGGTGTTGATGGAAGAGTTCGTGGCGCTATATTCCGGCGAGACATTGCCTCCCCTCCAGGTCCAGTACAAAGATTTCACCCAGTGGCAAAACCACAGGATGGAGGACGGATCGCTGGAGGGACAACGGGATTATTGGCGGAGCCGCTTTGAAGACGGAGCCCCCAAATTGGAGCTTCACACCGATTATCCGCGGCCGGCGGTGTTTGACCACGCCGGTGGCACAGTGCGGCTCGAGTGCCCCCCGGATTTGGTGGAGGCGGTGAACGCCTTTGGAGGGACAAACGGCGCAACCCTTTACATGATGCTATTGACTGTTTGGGCCGCTTTGCTCCACCGCTACACCGCCCAGGAGGACATCGTGGTGGGGTCGCCCACTTCTGGCCGGCATCACGCGGACCTGGACCGGATGATCGGCTTTTTGTTGGGGACTGTGCCGGCGCGGTTGTTCCCGGAGGCGAACAAGACGCTGGGGCAATTGCTGGAAGAGGTGAAGGGGGAATCGCTGTCGGCCTTTGAAAACCAGGATTATCCTTTCAGGGAAATATTGAAGGGCGCGGGCTACGAATTGGACCGCAGTCGCAATCCCCTGTTCGACGTGATGTTGATTGTGCAAAACTACGAGCGGCAACAACGGGTTTTGGGAGGGTTGACAGTGGATTCTCGCCCCACGGAAAAGCGTGTGGCCAAAGTGGATCTCACCCTCACCGCCTATCCGGCGGGCAAGTGTTTGACTCTGGAATTCGAGTATTGCCGCCGCCTCTTCAAGAAAGAGACCATCCAGCGCTTGGGCGGTCATTTCATGAATATAGTGCGAATCCTGGTCTCGGATCCCCGGAGTCTGGATACGCCACTACGGGATATCGACTATATCGACGCGGCGGAAAAAGCGTTGTTATTGGAAACCTTTAGTAATGGTCAGGAAGCGGCGATTGACTCCACACCGGCTCACGCCAGGATTCTACGGCGAGCCCAGGAAAGGCCGGATCGAGTGTGCGCCGTTGTTTCCCGGGGCAATACTATGCTGACGTACGGAGAATTGTCCCGCCTGTCACGGAATGTGGCCGCTTATGTGGTTGAGCGGGGGGCCGGAGTAGGCGAAGTCGTGGCACTGCTGGTGGAGCCCTCGTTGGAGATGGTGGCGGGGATTTTGGGGATTCTGTCCGCTGGAGCGGCGTATTTACCATTGCCGCCCGACGCTCCCGCTGCCCGGTTGGAGTATTGCCTGGACGATTGCCACCCGGCGTTGCGATTGACGAATTTGGGCCTGCTGGCTATCGGTGGCAAGGCCGCGGTTGAGGAGCAAGACTGTGATATCGAGATCCATAGCGAGTATCTGGCGTATGTGATCTATACCTCTGGTTCCACCGGCAAACCCAAAGGGGTGTTGGTGCAACACAGTAGTTTGTCAGCTTATTTGCAATCTTTCTCGGCCCAGTTCCCCATGCGGGACGATGATGTCGTTTTGCAACAGGCTAGTGTGGCGTTCGACGCTTTTGTGGAGGAGTTCTATCCGGTGTTGTGCCGGGGCGGGCGATTGGCCATTTCGGCGCCGGAAGAGATCCGGGATGTGGAACTGCTGACTGCCTTTATCGCCAAACACGGTGTCACTTTCGTCGACTGTTCCCCTTTGCTGTTGAGCGAATTGAACCGGGTTTTCGATGCCGGCATCATGCGTACGGTCCATACTTTCATCAGCGGTGGCGATGTGTTAAAAAAGCATTATATTGAATCGTTGTTGGCGGAAAAACAGGTGTTCAACACCTATGGCCCCACCGAAACCACGGTGTGCGCTCTCTATCACCAATGCCGGCTAGAGGATGAAGACGATGTGCCCATCGGCAAGCCGATACTCAACTATCGGGTCTATATCCTGGACCGCCACCAACAACCCGTACCTGTGGGAGTTCCGGGAGAATTGTGCGTGGCGGGGCCCGGCGTTGCCAGAGGCTATTTGAACCAGCCGGACATGAGCGTCGGGAAATTCCTCGTCGCTCCCTTCGGCAATAGTCGCCAGATATACCGCACCGGGGATTTGGCGGTGTGGAGCCCGGACGGGGATATCCGTTTCATCGGCCGAGTGGACCGGCAGGTCAACATTCGTGGCTTCCGTGTGGAATTAGGGGAAGTCGAACATCATGTTGCCGCCTGCGACGGTGTACGGGAAGCGGTGGTGGCGGCCTATAAGCAAGAGGGCCGCGGCCAGGCTCTGTGCGCCTACATTGTGGGCGACGGCCCGGACATCACCGCTATCAAACAGCGGTTGGCCTCGTTTTTGCCTCCTTACATGATTCCCCAAACCTTTGTCCCGCTGGACAACCTCCCTCTGAATCACGCCGGCAAAGTGGACAAGAGACGGTTGCCGCCGCCGGATGCCTGCGCCGCCGGAACCGCGCCCTATAGGGCTCCCTCCTCGGATATCGAAATTGTGCTTTCCGGCATTTGGCACGAGTTTTTCCGGTTGACGGAGGAGCAGAAGATCGGGGTGGACGACGACTATTTTGAATTGGGAGGCGACTCGATTCTTGCCAACCGTATCATGGCCCGGGTGCGGGAGACCTTCGCTGTGGATTTGTCCCTCAAGGTGTTGTTCGAATGCCCAACCATCGCGGAGTTGGCTCTCAAAGTCAAGGAAGCGGAATCCCGGACTGTGGGCATACCCCGCGCGTTGCGGGATCGGGAGATCCCCCTGTCTTTCGCCCAGGAGCGGTTGTGGTTCCTGAAGAATCTCGACGGTGGCAATGTCTCTTACCATGTGCCTCGCGTGGTCCGTTTCAGGGGCAACTTGCGCATCGATGTGTTGGAGAAGACCTTTTCGGAAATTGTGTTCCGCCACGAAATTTTACGCACTGTGTTTCCCACTGTGGGGGACCGTCCGCTCCAGAAGATCCTTTCGCCCCAACCGGTGAAGATCCCCATTGTGAGTTTTGACCATCAGGAAGGGGAAGAGCAAGAACGGGAATTCCGACAATGGCTGCGAAGCGAAGGGCAGAAGACCTTTGATATTGAAGTTGGCCCGTTGTTCCGTCTCACGTTGTTGAAACTAGCGGCGGACGAGCATTTGTTGGTGTTGACCGAACACCATTTGGTCCACGACGGTTGGACTCAGGGGGTTCTGCTCAGGGAATTCGTCACGTTATATGACGCCTTCTGGCATGGAAAACCGTCCCCCTTGCCGCCGCTACCGATTCAATACGCTGATTACGCGGTGTGGCAGCGGGATCATTTGCAAGGGGATGTATTGGAAGGCCATCTGGATTATTGGCGAACCAAACTGGCGGGTGTGCCTCCCTATCTGGATCTACCGCTGGACAGGCCCCGGCCCGCCGCCATCACCGGTAGAGGCGCCGCCCGGACATTGCGGATTTCCAGGGACGATATGGTGGCTATCCGGGATTTTTGCCAGCGCAATGAAGCCACGTTGTTCATGTTGATGATGGCGGTGTTCAAGATACTTTTGTTCCGCTATTCCAACGAAACCGATATCTGCGCCGGAACAGGGGTGGCCAATCGTCGCTTCAAGGAAATGGAGGGCATGTTGGGCATGGTGATCAACACTTTGCCGTTGCGCACTATTATCTCCCCGGAACAATCGTTTGCCCGTGTGTTGGCGGCGGTGAAGCGGACTTGCCTTGAAGCTTACGACCACGAGGATGTTCCCTTCGAAAAAATTGTGGAGGCGGTGAAACCGGAACGGAGCTTGCGCTACACCCCGCTGTTCCAGTTCATGTTCACCTTCATGGACACCCCTTCGCACGAATTTGTGTTGCCGGATTTGGATATCAGCCAGGTTCCGGCCCACAACCGTTCCTCCAAATTCGATCTGAATGTCATCGTCATCGTGCCGCGGGAAATTGCCGGTGGGGTGAATATCATCTGGGAATACAATTCCGATATTTTCGAGGAGTCCACCAGCCAGCGCATGCTGGAGCATTTCCGCCGCCTGGTGGACGCGGCTCTCCAGAAACCTGAGACTGCGATTGCCACGTTGCCGATGTTGACGGAGGAGGAGCAAGTGCGGATCCTTCATACCTGGAACGACTCAGCCGCCGACTATCCTCGGGGAAGGCGGGTGGATTCCCTGGTGTGGACGCAATGCAAGCGCACTCCCGCCGCCATCGCAGTGGTGGAGGGGCAACGGGAATTGTCTTATGGGATGTTGCGGCGGCTAGCGGGAAGTTTCGCCCGCTATTTGAAGGGCAAAGGGGTGAAAGCCCATAATTGTGTAGCGGTTCTTATGCCCCGCTGCCTGGAAATCTCTCCGGTGATATTGGGGATCTTGAGGTTGGGGGCTGCATATGTCCCCCTGGATGAATCCTATCCTGCGGAGCGGATCGACTATATTTGCCGCGATTGCAGTGCCAGGCTGACTGTCTCTATGGCGGACCTCGATCTTGAAGGTCTTGACGCCGACGAGGTTGAGGAAGGCGCAGGCGCATCGGCGTTGGCTTACGTGATGTACACTTCCGGTTCGACCGGGCGGCCCAAAGGGGTGGCAGTGGAACATCGTGGCGTGGTGAATTATTTGACCTGGGCCGCTGCCATGTATGTGCGGGGTGAGGCGGTGGATTTTCCCCTGTATTCGTCTCTGGGATTCGACTTGACCGTCACCTCCCTCTACTTGCCGCTGCTGACCGGCAACACGGTCCACGTCTATCCAGAAAATGGAGATGTCCCCGCTATTCTGAGGGTGTTAGCGGACAATCGCATTCATGTGTTGAAGCTCACTCCCAGTCATCTGAAAATGATCTCGCCGGATCACGCTAAAAATAGCGCCATCAAACGGTTGATCGTGGGGGGCGAGCAGTTTCTACCCTCCCTGGCGCGGCAAATCCACGAGATGTTCTCCGGAGATATAGAGATCTACAATGAGTATGGACCCACCGAAACCGTTGTGGGATGCACTGTTTACCGATACGATCCCCAAACCGCCAACCACCGGTCCGTGCTGGTGGGCCGGCCGGCGGCCAACACCCATGTGTATGTGCTGGATCCAGAGCGGCGGTTGGTTCCCGACGGTGTGCTGGGGGAGATTTATGTGTCCGGCGACGGTGTGGCCCGGGGTTATGCCAACAATCCCGCGTTGAGCGAAGAATCCTTTCTGGATGATCCCTTCAAAGAGGGATGTCGTATGTATCGCACCGGGGATTTGGGCCGTTGGACCCTGGATGGGGATCTGGAATTTTGCGGCCGGGTGGACCGGCAGGTGAAGGTGAGGGGTCACAGGATCGAATTGAGTGAGATCGAACACCAGTTGAGCCTCTACCCCGGAGTGGGGGAGGTGGCGGTGGCGACCCGGACCGATCGGATGGGGGAAGATTTCCTTTGTGCCTATTGGACCCCCGGCAAAGGCAACGGGCGTCTGGAGACGCTGGAGGGCCGGTTGCGATCGTTTTTGGCCGGCGCTCTGCCGGAGTATATGATTCCCCAGCATTTTGTCCAATTGGAGACGATCCCCCTGACTGTGAATGGAAAATTGGATGAGGCGGCGTTGCCGGAGCCGGAAAAACCGGCGGCGCAAAACGGCTATGTGGCTCCCCGCAATTCTATCGAACGGACCATCGTTGATATTTGGTCCGAAATACTCGCCATCCCGCCCGACGCCATCGGCATTGATCAGAATTTCTTTGAATTGGGCGGCCATTCGTTGCGGGCCACGTTGTTCGTGTCCCGGGTCAAACGGATTCTGAAGGCGGAAATTCCGTTGGGAGTAGTGTTCCAACGAACAACTGTCCGGCAATTGGCGGCTTTTGTGGAAGGGCGTGAAGAGGTGGATGCACCGGATATTGTCGCGGTGGAGAAACGGGATTATTATCCTGTGTCGCCGGCTCAATTGCGGATGTATATCGCTCATCAACTGAGACCGCTGGACACGGGTTACAACACCACTTATATGTTCCGCTTGCGGGGCCGTCTGGATATGAAACGGTTCCAGGAGGCGGCAGATCGGATTGTGCGGCGGCACAGTTCCTTTCGCACCTCGTTCTTGCAGATGGACGGCGAGGCGGCGCAACGGATCCACGAGAACTCCATGGTGGAGGTTCAGTTCGAGGATGTGCCCGAAGAATCGATGGAGTCAGCCGTCGACCACTTCATCTGCCCCTTCGATTTGAGTTGTCCGCCGCTGTTGAGAATACAGGTTTGCCGATTGGCGGAGAACAGTTTTGTTGTTCTGTTGGATATGCATCATATCATCAGCGACGGATTCTCCTTCAAGATCCTGTTCGACGAGTTTCGGACTCTCTATGGCGGTGATTTATTGCCGGAGCCGCCGCTGCAATACGTGGATTTTGCCGTTTGGCAAGAGGACTATTTCCGCCGCCATCCGCTGGAGAAACAAAAAGATTATTGGCTGGATGTGTTTTCCGGCTCCGTGCCGCAGCTTGCCATGCCAACCGATTTTAACCGCCGGACGGTCCTGGAGCGGGGCGGTGAGTTTTTCCTGTTTTCTGTGGACCCAGAGCTGTCGGGCCGGGTTAAGGATATGGCCTCCACAAGTGGCGTAACATTGTTTATGCTGTTGTTAGCGGTGTTCGTGGTGTTGCTGTCCAAATACAGTGGCCAGGAGGATATCGTTGTGGGCACTCCGCTGATGGGACGAGGCAATTCCGATCTGGAGCGCATAGTGGGGATGTTTGTCAACACTCTGGCGTTGAGGACCTATCCACGGTATGACAAAACTTTCGTCGGATTCCTGGAAGAAGTGAAGCGACAGGCGTTGGCAGGTTACGACCATCAAGATTTTCAAATCCAGGACTTGATCGACGCCCTGGACGTGAAGGTGGAGGCGGGTCGCCATCCGTTGTTCGAAGTGGTGTTCGCCATGCAGAACATCGATGGGCCCCCGGGGGGCGAAAATGGCGAAGGCCGCCTGGACGGTGCGTTGACCTTTGCGCCCTTTGAATACAAAAAACGGGCCATCCCCTACGACTTGATCCTATACGCCTTTGAAACGAAACAAGGGCTGGCTTTCAAATTGTTGTACGCCACCCACCTCTTTTGCCGCGAAACAATGGAGGGGCTGGCGAGTCATTTCCGGCAGGTGTTGGCCACCGTGACGGAAAAACCGGAGATGAAGCTGGGGGATATCGAGGTGGACCACCGTTTGAGCGATGCCAAAGGGGTGATCCCCGACATGGCGTTCGATTTTTAGTTTGGAGCACTTATGAGCAAAAGAACCATTCCTGTGAACGTGGCGTTGGCTGTGCGGCAAAACAAGACCCTGGCGAACTATTGGCTGGGGAAGTTCGACGGCTATTCACCGGCTCTGTTGCCCTCTTCCAGGAAGGGTGCTGGGCTGGAAAACGGTGCAGACGGAGGCTTCCGCACTCTGAAATTCACATTGCCGGAGCGCATCGCTGAATCATTGTCTCGGATGTGCAAGTACGCGGATCACACTCTCCATATCATGCTTTTGACCGCCTGGATGCTGGTGGTCCGAAAGGTGGCCTACGGCTCGGATCTGGTGGTCGGCATGCCGGTCTATGACGATAATGGCTCCGGATCGGATCTGATCAACACCATGATCCCGGTGAACGTGGACCTACAGGGGAAGGACAGTTTTCGCGACGCCGTCATGAAAGTGAAGGATTGTGTGCTGGAGGCGGTGGAACACCAGAATTTCCCCATCGAGTATTTGCTGTTGGAAGAGGGAATTGTGGGGGACGCGACTCCGTTCATGTGCGAAACCGTTGTGGCGCTGCGACCTATCCACCGGATCTCTCCGCCGGAGAGCGGGGATTGGGGGGGGCGCCTCGTTTTTCACCTGGATGATGACGATTTGAACTGTCTATTGGAATATAGGGAAGATTTGTACGAATCTTCCACGATGGCTGGTCTTTCGACAGCCTATGTCGCGTTGTTGGCTCAGGCAACGGCCAACACCTCGACGCCGGTTGGGGCTTTGGAATTGGTGAACCCGCAAGAAAAAGACGCAATTTTAAATCGGTTGAATGATACAAGCGGAGACTACCCTGGACATTTGCCCATTCCGGTATTATTCCAATTGCAAGCGGAGCGGACGCCGCACCGGGCAGCGACCATTCACGACCAGGGAGCGGCCAATCATTGCTTCACCTACCGGGAGTTGGAACGCAGGGCGGACGAGCTCTGCCGGCGACTGGTTCAGTCGGGGGTGGGATCCCAGGGGCCGGTGGCCGTTATGATGGACCGTTCACCCCTCATGTTGGCCGCCATTCTGGCCATTTTGAAGGCCGGGGGTTTTTATGTGCCGGTCAATCCCAACTATCCCCCCGAACGGAAGGTTTTTATTCTGCGAGACAGTTACGCGCAGGTGGTTGTGGTGGCGGCTGAGGCGAACGGCCAGTTGCCGCCGGGCCAATGGACCGTCATGGCGGTGGACGCTTCTTACCCCCCTTGTGATAGCGACCCGCCATCCCTACCGGAGCACTCACCCCGGCATCCGGCCTATGTGATGTACACGTCCGGCTCCACCGGCGCCCCCAAAGGGGTGATGGTGGAACAGCGCAGTGTGGCGCGCCTGGTGTTGGGGACGGACATTGTCGATTTTCACGGCGGGCAGCGGTTGCTGCAAACCGGGGATTTGGGGTTCGACGCCTCCACCTTCGAGATCTGGGGCGCGCTCTTGAACGGTTTGACCCTTTTGCTGGCCCCCAAGGAGGTGATTATACAGGCTGGGGCGTTGAAGCGGATGATACACCGGCACGATGTGGCCATGATGTGGATGACCAGCCCGTTGTTCAATCAAATGGTTCAAGAGGACATCGAGACCTTCGCTGGCGTGAAGACATTGCTGGTGGGGGGAGATGTCCTGTCGCATGATCACATTCGCAGGGCCGCCGCCAGGTTTGGGGACATGATCATTATCAACGGTTACGGCCCCACGGAAAATACCACCTTCTCGACTGTTTTTAAGATGAAAGGGGATGTGCCGCGACCCATCCCTATCGGCCGGCCCATCGCCAATTCCCGGGCCTATGTGGTGGACAACGACGGTTGCCTGTTGCCCGCCGGCGTTCCGGGAGAATTATGGGTGGCGGGGCATGGGGTCGCCAGAGGTTATATGAACAATCCCCTATTGACGGCGCAACGGTTCTTGCCGGATCCCTTCGACCCGGACCGCGGCCGGGTATACAAGACCGGGGATGTGGCCCGGTTGGCCCTCTCGGGAGAGATCGAGTTTCTTAACCGGCGCGATCAGCAGGTCAAAATCCGGGGTTTCCGGGTGGAACCGCTGGAAATCGAGGCGGTGTTGCGGCGGCATGCGGATGTATTGGAGGTTGTGGTCTTGACCCATGAAGACTCCGCCGGCGAGAAGTATTTGCTAGCTTACATCGTGGCGGACCGGAACTTCTCCAGTCAGGAGGCGCGGGAGTATCTGGGGGGCAAACTGCCGGATTTCATGGTCCCGTCGCGGTTTGTGCTGGTGGAGAAGATGCCTCTCAACGCCAATGGCAAAGTGGATCGCCGCCAACTGGCCTCTCTGGAGAGTATTGAGGCGTTGTCTGGCTACATTGCGCCGGATGATCCTCTGGAAGTGGCGTTGGTGGAGGTGTGGTCAGAGATTTTGGGAATTCCCGCTGACCGTATCGGAGTGGACACCGATTTTATCGTGTCCGGAGGTCATTCCATCAAGGCCATGAAATTGGTGAGCCGTATCAACCGTCAATATCAAGTGGATGTGCCCCTTATCGAACTGTTCAACGCTCCCACCATCCGGGAAATGGCGGGTTTTATCCGCACCGCCGCCAAAAGCCCGTGGACATCCTTGCAACTGGCTCCGGCCAAGGACTTTTACTTGCAATCATCGGCTCAGCGGCGCCTTTATATCATGCAGCAGGCCAATCTCCATTCCACCGCTTACAATATCAGTATGTTCTTCAAGATCGAGGGGCGGTTGGAAAAATATCGGCTGCAAGCGGTGTTCAATCAATTGATCTCCCGGCACGAAGCATTACGCACAGCTTTTGACGCGAGGGATGGGGAGCCTGTGCAGATCATTCGGCCGGCGGTGGATTTCCACGTCCAGGAAATGAGCGGCTCCGATGTGGCGGAGTTGGAACAGCGATTTGTCCGGCCCTTCGATCTGGCGGATCCGCCACTCCTGAGAGCCTCGTTGGGTCGTACGGCGGACGGAACCCTTGTGCTGATGGTGGACATGCACCACATCATTTCCGACGGTGTGTCTATGCAATTGTTGATCCGGGAATTTTACGATTTGTATGACAACCGGCCGCTGCCCCCATTGGAGTTTCAATACAAGGATTATTCCGAATGGCAGAACCATCCGACCTATGGGGATTTTATCCAGCGGCAGGAGAGCTACTGGTTGGAGACGCTTGCGGACGCGATGGTAATGGATATCCCACTTGATTTTCTCCGCCCCAAAGTCCTGGGCTTTGAAACGGAGGCAGTGTATTTTGATATAGGCGAAGCGGATACTTTAATTCTGGAATCGCTGGTGGAGCGTGAGAAGGCGACGCTCTTCATGATCTTGTTGGCGCTGTTCAATGTCTTCTTGTCGAAGTTATCCGGCGTGGAGGACGTATTGGTGGGAGTGGCCATCGAGGGACGGCGGCACGAGGCTTTTCGCCGCATCCTGGGAATGTTCGTCAATATGCTGGTGATGAGAAACAGGCCGTTGGGCAGTCTCACCTTCGTGGAATTCGTGCGGCAGGTCAAGAGCAACACCCTGGAGGCCTTCGAGAACCAGGACTTCCAATTCGAGAGTTTGGTGGACAAATTGAAGGTGAAACGGGATCCTTGCCGCAATCCCCTATTCGACATCGTGTTCGAGTTGCGCAATTCCGACGGGGCACTGATGGAGATGGGCCAGTTGCCCAATGATATGAGGCTCAAGTGGCTGGGGCGGAAAAACCGTGGCACACATTATGATTTGATTCTCAGGGCTACCCGGCGCCGGTCTGGCGGAGTGGCTTTCATGCTGGAATATGCAGTGGCGTTGTTCCGGCCTGGCACTATCGCCGGTATGGTGGAGTATTTCAAGGAAGTTGCGGCGCAACTTGTCCGGAATGGCGGTATCGACCTCCCCCTGGCTGGCATCGGCGCATCTCGCCGCTTGATGACGTTAGAATCCACCATCCTGGAGCGGGACGACGGAGATTTCGATTTTTGATTCGCCGGATTGGAGAAAAAAATGAGTGAAACACACCGGAAACAAACGCTGTTGTTGGGGTTGCTCCCTTTTTGGACCCCTTTGAATCCGCCATTGGGACTGGCCTGCTTGAAAGGCTACCTGGCGGAGTTCGCTTATGATGTTGAATTGGTGGATCTCAATGTGATCGACACCTTCAAACAATTGTACGAGGATTATTTCGAAACATTGAAAATCGCTGTGCCTGACGGCAAGCGGGGGAATTTTTACAATATCGGACACGATGTGATGGAGAACCATTTGATGGCCCATCTAAACGGGCGCGAGGCCGCCGGATTCGTAAATATCGTCCGCGAAGTGGTGGAGAAGAATTTTTTCGTGAAGGTGGAAGACTGCGTTGTCCAGCAGTTGGACGCTGTGGCGGATGAGATCTTCCGCCGGTTGGAAGGATGCTTCTTTGAGCAGTTCGAACGGGTGCGGCCGGATGTGGTGGGCTTGTCCGTAGTGCGGGGCAATATCGCCTCCTCCCTGTTTATTTTCCAAAAGGTGAAGGCGGCTCATCCCGGAGTGCGGACCGTGATGGGGGGGCCGGTGTTCTCGCAAGGGTTAGTTGTCGGTTCGCCCAATATGAACGCTTTTCTAGAGGCAACCTCCTATATCGACAAGCTGATTGTCGGCGAAGGAGAGCTACTTTTACGGGAACTATTGGACGGGCGCCTTGACCGGGACAAACGGATCTACACAAAAGGGGATGTCCAGGACCGGATTCTGGATCTGGAGCAAGCGCCGTTGGCAGATTTTTCCGGCATGAATCTGGATTATTACACCTATATGGCCAATTACAGTTCTCGTAGTTGCCCCTTCCAATGCAGCTTTTGTGCGGAAACCATCTATTGGGGAAACTACCGCAAGAAGACGGGAACGCTGATATATCAGGAGATGAAAGCGTTGTACGAGACATCCGGCAACCAGTTGTTCTTGATGTGTGATTCGCTGCTGAATCCCGTGATTTCCGATTTGGCGGATGTGTGTGTCCGCCACGATGCCTCCCTGTATTGGGACGGCTATTTGCGAGTGGACCGTCAGGCCTGCGACGCCGCCACGGTTCACCGGTGGCGGCGAGGTGGCTTCTATCGCGCCCGCCTGGGAGTGGAGAGCGGCTCGTTGGCAGTGTTGGATTTGATGGGCAAAAAAATAGATCTCCAGCAAATCAAGGCCGCCGTGACCAATTTGGCCGAAGCAGGCGTCAAAACCACCACCTATTGGGTCATCGGCCATCCGGGAGAAACAGATGAGGACTTCGCCATGACCCTGGCGTTGGTGGAGGAGTTGGCGGATTTCATCTATGAAGCCGAATGCAATCCTTTCCGCTATTTTTATAGTGGACAGGTGAGTTCTGAAGCCTGGGAAGCGCGCCACAACCCTCACCCCCTGTATTCCGACGCCGCACTGGAGGCCCTGTTGATCCAGGCCTGGGATTTGGACACGGAGCCTTCCAGGGAAGAGAGGTATGAGCGGGTCAATCGTTTCGTGGAGCATTGCCGTCGCCTGGGGATTCCCAATCCCTATTCGATGCGGGAGATTCACGAAGCGGATGAGCGCTGGGCCGCGCTACATAAAAACGCCGTTCCAACGATCACTGAATTCAAGAAATCATGTGCCATCGACGAGAATCTATCTGTAACCCGTCTGTTGGAAGGTCATTTTTCCTGTGATGAAGAGGGAGATTTCGATTTTTGAAGAGGAACATTCATGAGGAGCCAAAATGGATACTGATACTTTGAACAAAAACGCAGCCACTGTAGGGAATCGCCTTAATAAAGAAAGGGATTTTTGGATGAATTTATTGCAAGGGGAGCTCAAGAGCGTAAATTTCCCCGCGGATTTTTCTCCAACGCACCAAAAAAAT
>JAHELQ010000482.1 GCA_024644125.1 Candidatus Aminicenantota bacterium
GCATTTGATTCCAACGAGGCGGCATTTGTGCAGAAAAAGCTTGTAAATTGGAATTTCAAAGCTATCGCAGGACCTGAGCCTTACCTGTTTTACCGGTTCGAACACCATCTAGCTGGACGACTATTTGCAGATAATATAAAAAATCCAGACGAGCGCTTCCTCATCTCCAGTTCCTGGATTTACCGCATTCTGGGTTACCCGTCCGAAGAACCGCATAACCTACCTTCCACCTCCAAATTTTGGATTGACGATATTGGTACAACAGAGACTGAAACATTGGAAAATATTGTAAAGCTCAGCCTGGAAGACACATTCGCGGAATACAAAAAAGTAGCGGCGGCTCGCGAGCCGAATTGGGAAACGATTCACCAGTTGACCTACACTCATCCTCTTGGATCGGTCAAACTTCTCGCGCCATTTTTAAATCGCGGACCATACACCACTCCCGGCGGGAAAGGATGCGTTCTAACCGCAAGTTTTAATAGCGAAAATGGCTTCGCGGTATCCCACAATGCGGCATTCCGCATGATCATCGATTTTAGTGATCTCGATAAGTCCCTGCTTGTCAACTCATCCGGTCAATGCGGCCATTTTTTGAGCCCCTACTACGACGACCAGATTCCTATTTACACGGGTCTCGAATATCGCGCGATGGAGGGATTCGTCAGCGAAGACAGCATCCTTTCACTACAACCGGGTATAGAGTGAAAATTTTTTAATAAAAAATTAAGGAGACCAATATGATGACTATGAAAAACAAGATAGCGCTAATCTCAATCATATTTTTTTTTGTTTTTTTGTCCTTTGCGACATTGACGGCGCAAGAATATCGCTGGTATAAAGGTAACACTCATTGCCATACCACCAATTCCGACGGCGACGAATGGCCCCGGAGGGTCGTGCGCTGGTACAAAGACCACAATTTCAATTTTATCGCCATCACAGACCATGATTACTATACAGACATCACCTATCTCGACACCGATCCAAACGACAATTTCATCTTGATACCGGGAATTGAGGTCACAGATTATTTCGGCAAAGCGAGACTCCATGTCAACGGCCTAAATGTGCGAAAAACCATTCTACCCCTGCATGGAAAAAGCATAGTCGAGACCTTGCAAAACAATATCGACCTCATCAACAAAACCGGAGGAATCGCCCAATTGAATCATCCCAGTTGGAAATGGTCCTTCTCTGACGCCGAAATATCGCAACTGAAAAATGTCTCGCTATTCGAGTTATACAATGTCAACAAAGACAGCAACAATTTCAGCGCCGGCGGCTTTCCCGGCACAGAGGAAATATGGGACCGGTTGCTCTCCAGGAATATCAGGATATATGGCGTGGCCTCCGACGATGCCCATGATTACGCAGGAGAATTTTCCTATGATAAGTCGATTCCAGGCAAAGGCTGGATCATGGTACGATCAAAAGAACTCTCTGTCGAAGCCATCATCGACGCTATCAAACATGGAGATTTTTACTCCTCAGTGGGCGTCGAGTTGACAGATATCAAGATCACAAAAAACGAATACCGGCTGGAAATAAAAACCGACGAATACCTCAAATATTCAACATTTTTTATTGGAAAAAATGGAGAAATCTTGAAGGAAGATCACAATCCGGTAGCGATCTACCGCTTCAAAGGCGATGAGCTGTACGTTCGCGCCCGGGTGGTATGCACATCCGGCGACTTTGCCGTCACCCAACCGGTTTTTTTGAGGGAATAATCGGATTCGAGGCAGTTCCATCAGAAAATTTCACAAATACCCAACAATAATATTGACAAAAAAAATGCGTTAGTGTATAAGTATGTTTCTATCTATAGAAACACCTGGTTTTTGAATAATTTTCTCATGAACAAACTCGATGAAATAGCCGTAATTCTTGCCCGCCTACCTGACTCGTCACTCATACATTCTTTTTTATCCAGCCTCTTAACTCCAAACGAAATACACGACATTTCCTCTCGTTGGGAGCTTGTAAAAAGATTGGACGCGGGTCAAAGCCAGCGACTCATTGCCCGTGAATTGGGATTGAGTTTATGCAAGATCACTCGTGGAGCTAAAGAACTCAAAAAAGAGGATTCCCCCATCAAAAAAATCGTTGATCATTTTAACAAATTAGGACAGAGCAATGACCGTGAAGATTAAAAAAGACGGTGTCGTACATTTGCTTGAAATTAGGGAAGCCATGTACTTATGGCGATGGCGGGCTGCCTAGCCCGTATATGATCGCCTGACACTTTCTCCACCCCAATTCATAAATTTTTGCATAGAAAAGCGTTCCTCTCTCCGGAATAGGTATACACCTTTTGTGGAGACTGAAGCGACTTTCAAAAGGAGGAAAGTAATGCAAATTAAAGTTTTATTGAACGAAAGTGAAATGCCGCGGCAATGGTACAATCTGGCAGTGGACCTGCCTACACCGCTGGCCCCGCCCCTGGGACCCGACGGCAAGCCCATCACACCGGATATGTTATCGGCCGTTTTCCCCATGAACCTGATCGAGCAGGAGGTCAGCCAGGAGCGCTGGATCGATATTCCTGAGCAGATACTGGAGATACTATACCGTTGGAGACCTTCCCCTTTGCACCGGGCTACGTTTTTGGAGAAAGCGCTGGGAACACCGGCGCGAATCTATTTCAAGAATGAAAGTGTTTCACCTGCTGGAAGTCACAAACCCAACACAGCGGTTGCACAGGCCTGGTACAACAAGCAGGCAGGCATCCAGCGAATCACTACCGAAACCGGCGCCGGACAATGGGGCAGCGCCCTGGCGTTCGCCTGCTCACTTATCGGCCTGGAGTGCAAGGTGTATATGGTGAGAATCAGTTTCGACCAAAAACCCTTTCGCAAAATGATGATGGAAACATGGGGCGCCACTTGTATCCCCAGCCCTAGCGAACAAACGGAATTCGGACGTTCTATTTTAAGGCAATTCCCAAATACTCCGGGGAGCCTCGGAATCGCCATTAGCGAAGCGGTTGAAGACGCAGTCAGCGACACATCCGGGAAAACGCGGTATTCCCTCGGAAGTGTGTTGAATCATGTAATGTTGCATCAAACCATCATCGGACTGGAAGCGAAAAAACAATTGGAAAAGATCGGCGAGCGTAATGTGGACGTTGTCATCGGTTGCGTCGGAGGAGGAAGCAATTTTGCAGGGCTTGCGTTCCCCTTTGTTTGCGACAAGATCAATGGGAAAGATATCGATATCATCCCGGTGGAACCCACATCATGCCCTACATTGACACGGGCGCCATTCGGATATGATCATGGGGACACTGCCGGCCTCACTCCGCTTCTGGCAATGCATTCACTTGGGCACAAATTCATTCCCCCGCCAATCCATGCAGGCGGTCTTCGTTATCACGGTATGGCCCCACTGGTATCCCAGGCGCTGGAAGACGGACTGCTCAATCCAAGGTCCTATCCCCAACTGGATTGTTATGAGGCGGCCCTCACTTTCGCCCGCAGCGAAGGTATCATCGTGGCGCCGGAAACCAGCCACGCAGTCGCCGCGGCAATCCAGGAAGCTCGACAGGCAACGGAAGAAGGCAAGGAGAAAGTCATTCTCTTCAATCTCAGCGGGCATGGATTGATGGACTTATATGGATATCATAAATATTTGAACAACGAATTGTCCAATCATTGGCTGGCGGATGAGGAAATCCAGAGAGCTGCCAAAGACCTCAAAGATTTCCCCAAACCCCACCAGACCGTTTAAATCACATTTATCATGTGCGGGGATGTTTAGCCGGCATCCCCGTACTTTTTTTCTATAATAAATGTCACCGGGCCGTCGTTCACAGACGAGATATTCATCATGGCGCCGAACACGCCGGTCGCGACGTCAACCTCTTCGGACAATACCCGGTTGAAAAAATTATACAATTGCTTCGCTTTTACCGGATCCTCAGCATTGCCGAAATCCGGTCGCCGCCCTTTTTTAATGTAGGACGCCAGAGTGAATTGAGAAATAGAGAGAATTTTTCCATCCACATCCAACACACTTAGATTCATCCGCCGGGCATGGTCCGGGAATATCCTGAGGTTCAAAATCTTGTCCGCCATGTAACGGATTTCCAACTCGGTGTCTCCCTGTTCAATCCCGACATATGCCAGAATCCCCTTCCCGATCTCACCGACGATCGCCCCGCCTACTTCGACGCTGGCCTGACTGACCCGTTGTATCACCACGCGCATGACCGGATTATTTTCTCCTATCACGGAATATCCGGGGATCTGCAATCTCAGGCAAGGCTCTCCGCTCGATCTCTTTCTCGGTATACCAATACACCCGTTCCAATAGAATTTCCGAGTTGTAGTCGATTACAATACCTTTCTTGCGGGCATACTCAACGAGATCAACGGGATCACAGCCGCCAGCTCCGCAAAAATAAAGATTCACCGATAGGATCATCAGCGGATTGCCTATCCCGGCTTCAAAT
>JAHELQ010000483.1 GCA_024644125.1 Candidatus Aminicenantota bacterium
TCCTTGCCACCACTCTGGCGGTCCGGGTTGAGAAACGGCTGGGTTTCCAGTTGCCGTTGGTGGAAATATTCAAACGTCCCACTGTCCGCGGGTTGGCCGATTATCTCTACGGCCGGCCGGAAGGTGTTGCGAACGACGCTTCCATTGGCGCCATTCTGTTGCGCAAACAAGAAAAAAGCCGGGTGAACATCGTACTCATCCATGACGGTAGCGGAGATACCGACGGTTACGCGGATCTCTACAACAGCCCGGATTTTTTATGGAATGTCTGGGGGATCCGCGCCCAAAGACCGGAAGGGATGTCTCCTCAAAACCTGTCAATCATGGGCATCGCCGCATCATATATCAAGCGTATCGACGGGCTGTCGCTGCCGGGGCCTGTCCATCTTGTCGGTTGGTCGCTGGGCGGGACCATCGCGTTTGAGATGGCGCTCCAAATGCAGGAACGAACCGGCGAAAACGGCTTCTTGTTGCTGATCGACGCGCCGGGGCCGGCGACCGCGGCTCGATCCGGCGTCGGGGATTTTTCAATGGAGACGGAGCTCGATCTCCTGAAGACGAATTTCCCCGGTCTTTCCCTCGAAAAAGATCCGGGATTCAGGCCGGGCCTGCGCGATTTCTGGCCCCTTGCGGCCGGGCGTCTCGCCCGGGAGGGGGTAAAAGCCGCGGATATTGTCAGGTTCATGCCGCCGGATCTCGCCCGCTTGATTCCCCATAACCAGGGGCTCAGTCTGACAGAATTACTGGAATACGTGAATCTAAACCGTACTCTTGCCCGCTCCCGCGCCCTTTATATTCCGGATCGTTCATTGAAGGTTCCCCTCTATTTTTTGAAGGCCCGGCAAACCCCGGGAGATCCGGTCTCTGAATGGCAATCTTATTGCAAACGTCCGGTCCGGTCCGCTATTGTTGACGGCGATCATTTCTCCATTATGAAGCATCCGGCGGCAGGTGCGATCGCCTCGTTGGTGCGGGAAATAATGGCGGATAATCTTTTATGAACACTGAACGAGAACTGACTCTTCCAATGGGAAAAGCCGGAGCCGCCGGCGTTCAACCGGTGGAAAAGCGGGATTGTTACCTCCTCTCTTCCGCCCAAAAACGATTGTTCACCCTGCAATTATTGGATCCCCAATCCACTGTGTACAACATCTCCCGCTTCATCCCATTGCCGGACAATTTGCCGGAGGATGCGATCCGGGATGCGCTGGAACAGATTGTCGCCCGGCACGAGAGTTTGCGCACATCGTTTTTCGTCATGGATGAAGTACCGGTCCAACGGGTGCATGATACGGCGGCCTGGGAGTTGGAGCCTCTTCCGGATGATGATGGACAAGCGCCACCGGGCGAGTTGGAAATTTTCCAGTGGTTTTCCCGGCCATTCGATCTGTTCCGCGCCCCATTGATTCGGTTCGGAGTGACGCCTACGGTAAACGGCAACCGTTATTTGCTGCTGGATATGCATCATATCATCGGCGACGGAGTTACCACCCGGATAATCGAACGGGAATTGCTCGCCCTGTGCCGCGACGATTCTCTTCCTCCACTGACAATTCAATACAAAGATTTTGTAAGCTGGCAGGAGAAACGGAAACAGGAAGACGCCTATCGGATTCATCTGCAATATTGGCTGGAACAATTTGTCGGCGGTATCCCGTCGCTGGAATTGCCCGCCGACTTTATCCGTCCGCCGATTCGCCGCTTTTCCGGCGGGGAAGTGGATTTCCAATTGAACGGGGATTTGCTGCGGCGATTGGAAGACCTGGCGGCGCATACCGGTTCGACCCTTTTTATGGTGCTTCTGGCCACCCTCAATACGCTCCTGGCCAGGTTGGGCGGCGCACATGACATCGTGGTGGGTACGCCGGTGACAGGGCGGGAGTACGTCGATCTCTCGCCGGTCGCAGGGATGTTTGTCAATACTCTGCCGCTACGGAATCTTCCGGCTATGGACCGCCGGTTCGACGCGTTTTTATTGGAGGTGAGGGACCGGACAATCGAAGCCTTCGCTCATCGGGAAGCGCATTTCGATGATTTGTTGGAGCGGTTGGATGTTCCCCGCGACGTGTCCCGCAATCCAGTGTTCGACGTGACGCTGACGGTGGATGTCGGCGATGCGGCTTGCGCAGCCCCATCTCCCGCCGGCCGGGATCCATGGAACTTATTCAAGGCGAGCAAGCGGAATTCCCGTTTTGACATGTCCTGGACATTTGTGTCACAGGATGAAGGAATGGTAGGAATCGTAGAGTATTACGACCTCCTGTTCTCCAGGGAAACCGTCCGGCAATTCATCGCCTATTTCCTGAATCTGGCAGAGGCGGTAGGAAGGTCGCCCTCGCTTACGCTGGGAGACATCGATTTTATCCCGTCGCAAGAGAAGACCGTCATTCTTGAACAATTTAACGAATCCTACGGAGAATATCCTCTTCATCGCCCCATCCCGGCATTCGTCCGCCAACAGGCGCAACGGCGCCCGCATTGTGTCATCGCCGCCGACGATGGGAGCGAGGGACAAAACCGGCAACTCACCTTCTCTGAATTCTATCGCGGGGCCTGTTCGTTAGCGGCCCGTTTGCGGCAGTTGGGAGCAAAAAAAGAGACCATTGTGGCCTTGTTACCGGAGCGTTCGATCGAGACCTTCCTCTCCATCCTGGGGACGCTGGAGGCGGGCTGCGCCTATGTTCCCCTGGACAACGACGCTCCGTCGGATCGAAATTTATTCGTGATGAATGATTGCCGATCCTCCATTCTCATTGCCTCTGAAGCCGGCGATCGAAATATCGGCGTGATCCGGCGGCAATTACCAGGCCTCACTGTGATGAACGACGCCTTCCGTCCGGACGCCGTGGAACCATGGGCGGACGCCGGCGAAGACGCGACGGCCGAGGATCTGGCGTATGTCATCTACACCTCGGGCACCACCGGCAAACCGAAAGGCGTGATGGTGGAGCATCGCTCCATCGTCAATCTCGTTTTTGGTTTGTATGATTCCGTGTATCGCCGGTATGATAGCCAATTGCGGTTGGCCCTCCTGTCGCCGTTCATGTTCGACGCGTCGGCGCAGCAACTATTCATCTCACTGTTTTTCGCCCATACCCTACACGTCGTCCCCAATGCCTACCGGTCCGACGGATTGGCGTTGGTCCGCTATTTCAACCGGCACTGTATCGATGTCTCGGATGGAACGCCGGTGCATGTCTCGCTGTTGGCGGACGCCGCCGCACGGGGATTCGTTCCGGTAGCGGTGAAATGTTATCTGGTGGGTGGCGATGTCATGCCAAAAATGCATGCGACCCATCTGTTGGAGGCCTGCCGGGCGCTTGGGCGCGATCCCGTTGTGATCAATGTGTATGGCCCCACCGAATGCACGGTCAACTGCACCCTGTTCCCCATGACTGTGGAGGCGTTCCCTTCGTTCGAGAGGATCCCCATCGGTAAACCGCTGAACAATTACCGGGTCTATATCCTGGATTCGCAACTCTGTCCTGTCCCCATCGGCGTGGTGGGGGAATTGTACATCGGAGGCGCGGGCGTTGCCCGGGGATATCTGAACCAAAGCGAGGCGACGGACCGGAAGTTTCTGGCGGATCCCTTCGCTCCTGGAGGGAGGATGTACCGCAGCGGGGATCTGGGGCGTTTTTTACCGGATGGCGACATCGATTACCTGGGGCGCATAGACGGGCAGGTGAAATTGCGGGGGTATCGCATCGAACTGGAAGAAATCGAGACCTGCCTTCGCCGGCACCCGGCGGTGGGCGACGCTGTCGCCGCTCTAAAAACGGACCACCGGGGCGACCGCTATCTATGCGCGTACCTGACGGCGAAAAGCGCAGGCGGGCTCGATTGTGAAGAGGTCAGGATATTTCTGGAGAGCCAGCTTCCGTTTTATATGGTTCCGGCGTATTTTTCCGTTATCTCCGCCATCCCTGTGTATGGTAACGGCCGGGCGGACCATCAAGCGTTGCCGAGGCCGGAGTTGTCGCTGCCGGATTATGTGTCGCCGGTGGGCGAATTGGAGCGGCAACTGACCGCAGTGTGGTCGGAGGCGCTGGAGATGGAGTGTGATCGACTCAGCGCCACAGCAAATTTTTTCCGGTTGGGGGGTCATTCGCTCCTGGCCACCGCGCTGGCGGCGCGGGTGCAGAGGCGCTTCCGGGTCCGCCTCCCTCTGGTGGAGGTGTTCCGGCATCCAACCATCCGGTCGATGGCAGACTATATCGCCGGGCAAACGCAGTCGGCGCCCATACAACCGCCGCCGGGCGTCGTGTTGTTGCGGGAAGATTCGCTAGCGCGGCCTCATATTTTTCTGATACACGACGAAAGCGGGGGAGTGGACGGTTACGCAGGTCTCTACAATCATTGGCGTTTCCCCGCCACCGGTTGGGGGATCACCGCTTCGCCCCGGGAGCGTATGACCCAGCTACCCCTCGATATCAAAGCCATCGCCG
>JAHELQ010000484.1 GCA_024644125.1 Candidatus Aminicenantota bacterium
AGCAAAGGGGCTTCGAGTGTTATTGTGGCGGTGATCGATACGGGCATCGATTACGGGCATACGGATCTGCAGGCCAATATGTGGACCAATGCCGCGGAAGCTGCGGGCTCGGCGGGCGTCGATGACGACGGGAACGGTTATATCGACGACATCTACGGCATCGATCCAGCGGGTACTGACGGCTCCACGCCGGATACAGATCCGATGGGCGTCCATAGCCACGGTACCCATGTGGGCGGGACGATAGGCGCTGTCGGCGACAATGGTATCGGCGTCTCGGGAGTGAATTGGGAGGTTGGCCTCATGGCTCTCAAGATGTTCGACGACGCCGGAGGAAGCGGTTATGACGATTTTGCCATCGAATGCATCGAATATGCCATCGACCAAAAGACCAATCATGGTCAGAACGTTGTGGCCATCAATGCCTCATGGGGCGGCGGAGGGAATAACGCCCTGTTGAAGGACGCTATCGAAGCCGCGGGCGAAGCGGGAATCGTGTTTTGCGCAGCCGCCGGAAACAGCGGTACCGACAACGATGCGACGCCGCATTATCCGTCGTCCTATGATCTCGATAATATCATCGCCGTAACATCCACTGATCACGACGATTTGTTCGGGGGCGTTAACTACGGCGCTAAATCCGTCGATCTGGCGGCTCCAGGCGTGAACATTTTGAGCACATTGCCCGGAGCGTATGTTCCCGCGGCTGGAGATTTGTTTTTTGACGACATGGAGAGTGGGGGCGGATTGTGGACTCACGGCGGCACAGGCGATCTATGGGGTATCACTGCGGACCTGGAAAGTTATTTTTGGGACATGGGATACGGTAATTTCTGGAGCGATAGCCCGGCTGCCGGTTATGGCCATGATACCGACACCTGGTTGGCTGTGGCAAGCGACATCGACCTGTCGGCCTATGTGGGGCAGACTGTGTACCTGGGATTCGAGGGCGGCTTCCAGTTGGACTACTTTATATCCAACGACACGGCGCATGTGGAAATTTCCCAGAACGGAGGTTCGTCATGGACGACTCTGGCGGCTTTGGAAAGCCTGTATCCTGGGTATGGCTATTATTACATGAAGCAGGTATATGAGGTCCCCGACGCTTACAAAACCAGCCAGTTCCGTTTCCGGTTTCATATCACCACCGATGATACCGATTACAATTATCTGGGCTACCGGAACAAAGGCTGGATCATTGACAATGTTGGCGTCGGTACCGACATCACCTACGGTTATGGATACAATTCCGGCACATCCATGGCGACGCCTCACGTGACAGGGACTGTTGCGTTGATCGCCGAAGCATATCCTGCCGAGAGTATGAAATCATGGATTTACAGGATTTTGCTGAATGTGAATCCATTGGCTGTGCTCGACGGATTGTGCGCCACTGGAGGCCGTCTGAACGCCTGGTACGCGTTGCGGGCCGATCCGCCGACGGTGTTTGATATCAGTTATCCTTCAGGCGGGGAAACTCTTTACGTGACGGATTACGCGTATATCACCTGGAGTACGGCGGGTACCGCAGTGCCTGTCGTGGACCTGTTCTATTCGGTAGACGGCGGGACCAATTATATTGCTATCGGCGAGGTTCCCAATACCGGTTCTTACCAATGGATCATTCCCAACAATATCACCACCCAGGGCAAGATCAAGGTGGCCACCACCGACGGCCTGTCCGAGTCCGAGAGCGATGGTTACTTCTCTATAGAGAATTTCATTCCCACCGCGGGGTATGATGATGTCGGCTATTCTATCAGTCAGACCTCCGACGGCGGGTATGTGTTTGCCGGTTACTCGGATTCCTATACCTCGGGCGGTTATGATTTTCTGGTTTATAAATTGTCCAACAAGGGTGTTGTCGAATGGCGGCGGAATTATGGAGGCATCAGGGACGATTACAGCCTCTGTATCCGGCAGACCAGCGACGGCGGCTATGTACTGGCAGGATATAGCGCATCCTTCACCAATGGTGGGGACGATTTTCTGGTCTTCAAATTGGATAGCGCCGGTAACAAAGTCTGGCGCAAGAACTTCGGAGGAATCCTCGACGACAGGGCGTTTTGCGTCAGGCAAACCCCGGACGGAGGCTATTTGTTGACCGGACAAACCTATTCATTCACAAACGGCGGGCTGGATTTCCTTGTATACAAATTGGATTCCGCCGGAGAGAAAGTATGGCGCAAGAATTTAGGCGGCACCGGGGATGAAGTCGGTACGTCCGCTTGCTGTACCGCGGATGGCGGGTATGTGGTATTTGGCGATACCACGACGTTTAGCAACGGTCTCACCGACTTTCTCGTGTACAAACTGGACGCAGCGGGCAACAAATTGTGGCGCAGGAATTACGGAGGAGCCGGATCCGAATGGGCCTGGAATATGGAGCCCGGCGGATGCCAGCTCTTCCCCTGTTCAGATGGTGGGTACACGTTTGCTGGAATGGGAGACACCACGACGGCCGGATCATTTGATATGCAGCTATACCGGTTGGATGCCTCGGGCAATGTCGTGTGGAACCATAATTACGGAGGAGCCAATTGGGAGGACGCCTATGCGGTGGCTCAAACAGCGGACGGTGGATATTTCATCGCCGGTTGTAGCGACACCTATACTCATGGGGGGAACGATCTGTATGTCTGCAAGTTGGATTCCAGCGGTACTGTGGAGTGGACAAAGAATTTCGGCGGTACTCTCGACGATGTGTGCTTCTCGGCGTCCCAGACCCCGGACGGCGGTTTTGTTCTCGGCGGCATGTCCATGTCCTTTGTCAATACTGTTGGCTATAGCGATTTTATCGCTTTCAAATTGAAAGCCAACGGTGACAAGCAAGGCCGTGTCAATTTAGGGCGTTAAAGACTTTTATTTTTATAATGGGTCGCCCGCCGCAGCCTTAGAGTGCGGCGGGCGATTCTAATTGTTCTTTGTTATCGAGATAAAATGAAATAATAGTGGACAAACGGCTATTTTTACGTAATACCGGGGCACCTGTCCCTTTCCATTCCTTCCCATTGAAACCTACTGCAAAATGGAGTATATACTGTACAGGTATTCGTTATATTTTTTATATAAGATGATGGAGATGTGATATATGAAGAGAATAGTGCTGGTGTTTTTGTTAGTCCTGGGATTTCTGGGATGCGGAGGATCGTCGAATGACGAGGTCCAAAAACTAAAACAAGAAAATGAACAATTGAGGGTTGAGTTGGAGGCCTGCCGCAATAATTTGAAAAAAATTCCTTCCTCTAGCGCGATTTCACGGCCGGTCGATCCGCTTCAGCGGCGCAACCACGACCGGGACCGGAGCCAGGCGGAGCCTTCCGGACCCAGGGGTAGTAAACATGTGAGCTGGTATCCCAACGGCCAGGTGAAGGACGAGGTGGAAATCAATACTGACGAGAATTGGCATGGCCTCTATGTCAGTTATTTTGAAAACGGCCAGAAGAAAGAAGAGGGCCAATACAAAGACGGCAAAAAGCATGGGAAATGGACCCGCTGGGACGAGAAGGGCAAGGTTCTGGAGGCTGCGGAATTTGTAGACGGCGAGAAGAAATAACTCCGGACAGCCGTTATAATTTTCAACGTTGACATCCTGCGCCAATTGTGTAAAATTTCATGTAAACCTTGATTTTCAGGTCATTAGTGACGGGATCAATAAGGAGTTTTTTAACATGATAACTATTGGAGTATTCGGTTTTGGATATTGGGGACCCAATCTAGTGAGAAATTTTTTCAATACGGAAGGTTGTACGGTGAAACGGGTTGTGGATGTCAATCCCGACCGTCTGAAAAAAGCGAAACAAATGTATCCCTCCCTCGACGTGTCCACCGATGCCGAAGCCATCATCGGCGATGCTGGAATCGACGCCGTAGTCATCGCGCTACCGGTGTCGTTTCACTACGATATCGCCCGGCGGTCGCTTCTGGCCGGCAAACATGTATTGCTGGAAAAACCCATGACCCGCTTGAAAAGTGAAGCGCAAGATTTGATCGATACCGCCTCCGCCAAAGGGAAGGTGCTGATGGTCGATCATACCTTCCTGTACACCGGCGCGGTGGGGAAAATTAAAGAGATAGTGAAGACCGGCGAATTAGGGGATATCCGTTATTTTGACTCCACCCGCATCAATCTGGGATTGTTCCAGAGCGATATCAATGTGGTGTGGGATCTGGCGCCCCACGATATCTCCATCCTCATGCACTTAGTGGACGAATATCCCTATAGTGTGATTGCCACCGGCGTATCCCATACCGGCAACAATCTGGAGAATATCGCCTATCTGACATTGAATTTTCAGTCCAATATGGTTGCCCATTTCACCTCATCGTGGACATCGCCGGTCAAAATCCGGCAGATTCTCATCGGCGGCACCAAAAAGATGATCGTGTTCGACGATGTGGAACCCACTGAGAAGGTCAAGGTCTACGATACCGGCTTCGAGGTCCG
>JAHELQ010000485.1 GCA_024644125.1 Candidatus Aminicenantota bacterium
ATCGAGATTCCCCGCGCCTGCGTTGTGGCAGATAAAATCGCCGCCACCGCTGAATTTTTCTCATTCGGCACCAATGACTTGACCCAGATGACCTTCGGTTACTCCCGTGACGATGCCGGCGTATTCCTTCCGGAATATGTCAGCAAAGGAATCTTGCCGAAAGATCCGTTCCAGGTTTTGGACCAGGAAGGCGTCGGCGAATTGATGAAACTGGGTATCCAGAAAGGTAGAAGCGCCAGAGCAGACCTGAAGATTGGGATCTGCGGCGAACACGGCGGCGAACCCAGCTCCGTGGAATTCTGTTATCATATCGGAATGAATTATGTCTCATGCTCCCCTTACCGCGTACCGATTGCACGTCTCGCAGCAGCGCAGGCTAAAATCAAGGCGGAAGAGAAAGGGAAATGAGCGCTCTCGAAAGAGTATTTAAACTAAAAGAAAATAAAACTACCCTCCGGAGAGAAATCTCCGGAGGCGTCGTCACCTTCCTCACCATGTCCTACATCATCTTCGTCCAACCTGCGGTACTGCAACAGGCTGGTATGAATTTCAACGCCGTCATGATGGCTACATGCCTATCCGCCGCATTGGCGTCGATCTTGATGGGCGTGCTCGCAAACTACCCCATCGCTCTTGCTCCAGCTATGGGGGAAAATTTCTTTTTTGCCTTCACAGTGGTGTTGATGCTGAAAGTACCCTGGCAACAAGCGTTGGGCATAGTGTTTATCTCCGGTATACTATTTGTCCTGCTAACTTTATTCAAGATAAGGGAGAAATTCATCGACGCGATCCCCCCTTCGTTGAAACACGCGATCGCAGCGGGAATCGGTCTTTTTATCGGATTTATCGGACTGACGGATGCAGGTATCATTATCCGCAACAATTCGCCTTTGAACGCCATCGCCTTCTCGGACAATCTCACCTCCGGGCGCCTGCTGGAGCAACTGAACATCTTTCAATATTCCACCGGCGCGCTCAAACTTGGAGATCTCACCAATCCCGCCACAATGGTGGCAGTGATCGGCTTGTTCATCATCTCCTTCTTGATGATCAAACGGATCAAAGGCGCGATTCTCTGGGGTCTGCTTCTCACCGCCGGAGTAGCGATGGCATTCGGAATCATCCGCTGGCAGGGCTTTGTATCATCGCCTCCTTCCATCGAACCAACCTTGCTCAAACTCTCGTTTAAAGGTCTGTTCACATTGGAGCTCATCCCAATCATCATCGTCTTCTTCATTATGGATTTCTTCGATACGATCGGAACCCTGATCGGTGTCTCATCGAGAGCCGGACTCATGAAGGACAACAAACTTCCGCGTGCGTCCCGGGCGTTGATGGCAGATGCCGTAGGTACGGTTGCCGGAGCACTACTTGGAACCTCCACGGTCACCAGCTATATCGAAAGCGCGGCCGGAGTCGAAGAGGGGAGTCGGACCGGCCTTTCCGCCGTAGTTACAGGCTTGCTTTTTCTATCCGCAATATTCTTCTCACCCATCATCGCTATGGTGGGAGGCGGTTACGCCTATTCGCTGGAGAACGGTTTGTTTCTCTATCCAGTTACAGCCCCAGTACTGATCATTGTGGCGACGCTCATGATGAAAGAGATCGTCAAGATCCAGTGGGATGAATTCTCCGACAGTATCCCGGCGATGCTGACCTTTATCGGAATTCCATTGACATATAGTATCGCGGATGGCCTGGCCCTGGGATTTATCTCTTTTACTTTCATTAAAATTTTGTCGGGAAAACTGAAGGACTTGAATTTTATAATACTATTTATTACACTGGTCTTCTTGATTAGATTTTTTGTGATAAAATTATAGAAGATGAGAACCATGAAAGCGCTGGATATTTTAAACCTAAAAAAAACGTTTCTATCAAATTTTTTAATCCACAAATACCGGATACTCAATGGAATCGACCTCTCCGTCGAGAAAGGCGAGATATATGGATTTCTTGGCCCCAACGGGGCGGGGAAAACCACCACTATCAAATGTGTGCTCGGCCTCATTTCATTCGATAGTGGCGAGATCTCCATCATGGGCCACCCTGCCGGAACTACCGCCGGGAGGCGAACGCTCGGATTCCTGCCGGAGCATCCCTACTTCTATGACTATTTGAACGCCGAAGAACTCATCACCTTCTCAGGCAGGCTGTTCAATATCCCTCGAAAACAACTGAAAGCCCGCACCAAAGAATTGATTGAGTTGGTTGGACTCAAAAACAAAGAAAACCTCAAATTGAAAAAATTCTCCAAAGGTATGGTGCAGCGGGTGGGGCTGGCGCAGGCGTTGGTTCACGACCCGGACTTCCTGATTCTTGACGAACCGTTCTCGGGCCTCGATCCTATCGGCCGCAAAGAATTGCGGGATATCATTCTGTCGTTGAAGGAACAGGGAAAAACAATCTTCTTCTCCTCCCATATTTTGCAAGACATGGAGATGATGGTAGATAAAGTTGGCATCATTCTGGACGGGAAAATCATCAAAGAGGGAAAACTCAACCAATTGATTTCCCATAGCGTTCATTACAACGAAATCATATTCTCCAGAATCGATAAAAAACAGTTGATCGAAGACAACATCGCATTCCAGGAAAGAGACGGAAACTTCATTTTAAAATCCGAAAGCTCTGAAGAAACGAATCGCGATATCGAGTACATCATTCGCAACAAAGGCAGTATCATTTCTGTTATCCCGGTCAAAATGACCCTGGAAGACATTTTCTTGAAGGAGATAAAAAGATGACCGCATCGGCTATTGCCCTCAACACCTTCAAAGAAGCTGTCAGGAACAAGGTGTTTTATCTCCTCGTTTTTGTGGGGATTTTTTTCGCCCTGAGTTCCGAGTTTATCAGTATGTTGGCCCTTGGGGACCGGATCAAAGTTCTCAAGGATGTCGGACTCGCTTCCATCCATTTCTTCAGCGTTTTGGTGGCGATCTTCACCGGTATTAATCTGGTATATAAGGAAATCGAGAAAAAAACAATCTACAACATCTTGAGTAAACCGATTTCGAGATCCAGCTTCATTTTCGGTAAATTTCTGGGCCTGTCCGTCACATTGCTGGTAGCCCTGGCATCCATGGCAGTGATTTTTTTCCTGTTCCTATTCATCATAAGCGGCACATTCGATTCCGGCGTGGCGCTTTATTTCTTTATGTTATATTTCGAACTCCTCATCATAACCGCGATATCCTTGCTATTCTCCTCATTTTCAACGCCGATCCTCTCCTCCATCTTCACCATCACCATCTTCCTGGTTGGGCACATCCTCTGGACATTCAATCAATTCAAACCTTTCCTGGTAAAGCCCGCCCCTAAAATCCTGGCCTACTTTTTCTACTATATCCTGCCGAACCTCGACAAGTTCAACATCAAAAACGCCGTTGTCATGGGAAGCGTCCCCTCGACTGCAACGGTGATAAATTCGATCCTCTACGCGATCGTCTACATCACATCCCTGTTGGTGCTGAGCATCGTCATCTTCAATAAGAGAGAGTTTCAATGAAAAAGGCCGCATTGTTGAGTTTGTTCGCAATCTTGATGACCCTGGCGGGAATCGTTCAACACAACTACGATGCGGCCATCAATTACCAGGAGGAAAAAAACATCTTCGTGACGCTTCCCACCGGCGAAACCCTCAAAATCCTTTCTTTCGGATTTCAGAATTTGACAGCGGATATGTTATTTATCTGGTCCATCCAATTTTACTCGGCTTATCATGTCACCAACCGGTTCGACTATATCGAAAACATCTTCAATGTCATCACCGATCTTCAACCGCAGTACCTGGAACCATACCTCGTGGGATCGTGGATCATGGCTCTTGAAGCGAAAGATATTCCGATGGCCATTCGCCTTCTGGACAAAGGATCCCGCAACATGCCTGACGAATGGGTCTTCGATCACGAAGCCGCCTTCTATGCCTACAAAGAGTTGAAAGATTACGACCTGGCCGAAAAATACTTCAAGCTGGCGTCGGAAAAGCCCAACGCCCCAGATTACCTGAAACGTCGCTGGGCCCATATGATTTATTTGAAGGACGACCTGGCATCGGCATATAATTTATGGGTAGAGATCGCCAAAAACGCTAAAACACGGATGGAACAGGATTCGGCAAAGAACCATCTCTATCAAATAAAAATGGAACTCGACCAAAGGCTTATCAGGGAGAGAACCCAATTATTCAAAAAACAACATAACCGGTTCCCATACGATTTACAAGAACTTCTGGCCAAAAAATATATCGCGGAAATCCCCAGGGACTTCAAAGGCAACGCCTATCAATATGATAATAAAACCGGAAAAATCAGCGCGAGGAAGAGTTTTAAATGGAAGAAATTTTAGTCATCTTATTAGGTCTTGTTATTGGAAGCTTCATGAACGTGGTGATTCACCGTTTACCTCTCGAACAAAGTA
>JAHELQ010000486.1:0-403 GCA_024644125.1 Candidatus Aminicenantota bacterium
AGGTGCTGGGTAAGCAATTCAACCGGGGCAACGTCGTAATGACCAAAGAAATCGAGATGGACGACTATACCAAAGTGAATGAACTGAAGAAAATGGCCGACGATTACATGGCAACAGACGAATGGCAGGCTATCAAACAATGGGTGAGGGATAACTTTATTTGACCGGAGCTCTGAATAGGCGCTCGTCGTTTTGAATGTCGTACTCGTGATAAAGATTGTTGTCTTCAGTCTCTTCGATGACTGCGATGACGCCGCCGTAGATTTTTAATTGCCGGGGCGAAAGCCCCGGGATAAATGTCGCGCAGCAATGGTATTCGCCGTTAGGGTTCAAGATATCGATAACCGAATCCCGCGCGCCGGTGACCCGCCGCACCAAAAGGTAACCGGAATCAAGGACCCGC
>JAHELQ010000486.1:413-4419 GCA_024644125.1 Candidatus Aminicenantota bacterium
GGATTGCGGGCATTGTCGCGGGCAACATGTGGTAGATCTGTTTTTTGATTTCATCCGAAATATTCTTTATTTTGCCGGTTACATAATCTTTGTCTTCGTCAGAGAAACGGATGGGATTGTAGCGTATCGTCATGGCTGCTGTTTTTTCCTCCAACAGGCGCCGGGCGTAGATGCAATAGTGTGCCGTATTGGCAAAATAGGCGACGCCGGAGTTGAAATTATAGGCGAATATCACGTCGGGGAGGACCCGCGCGCCGGGGAGAACCGAGAGGACACGCTTCTCCGGCATCGGCAACATTAATCGGCCGATATCTTCCTCTTCGATGAGAGTCTGCTTCAACGCCTCTGTGCGCAAATCGAAGAGGCCCGCAATTTTTTTAAAATTATAGGGTTTGCCCCCTCGCTCCGAAAATTCTTCGTGTGTGGCGATAAAGCTATGGGAGTCGATGACGCGGATGGAGCGGAAGATTTTTTCCAGTTTAAATTCTTCGATCAATTCCCCGTCGAGGGAATATTTGCCGATTTTACGGAGTCCCAGAATCCAGAGATGGTTGTCCAGGATTTGGAGCTTCGGATGGGGTTGATATTCCCCGGGGCCGGAGCCTGAGGCTAAAAACTCCTTTCGCAAAACGCCCGCCGTGTCGAACATGTATATCCTGACGGCACGTCCGTCCAGTAAATAGACTGTTCCATCCGCGGTTCGTTCGAAATCGGTAAAAATCGTTCCCACATTATTAATTTTTTCGGGAGAAATAGTACAGTTTTTTTTTAATTGGATCCTGCAGATTTCTCCGGTAATACGATTACCCCCTGAGGCGTTGCCGGATTTGTCACCGCCGCATCCGCAGTAGCCGGCCGCAATGACTACCGACGCCAAAATGGCGGATATTCCCGCCAGATATTTACATTTTCCCAAAATCATCGCTCTCAAACTCTGATTGACAAATATTAAATGATAGAATGCCCCATTTTTACCTTTTTTTCAACCCCCCATATGATGAATTCTGCCTTACCCATGGTTGATCATGTAGTAGAGGCGCAGGCAATGGAGTTGGTCGTAGGCGATTTTTTGTTCCAGAGCGGCAAACACCGGTTTGAGGTGGGTGTGACCGGACTCCGAAAACGCCATCATGGCGGCGGTGATGTCTTCCAGCTCCACATTGGCGGAGCGAACCAATTCTTCGTTTAACTCACGCACATCGCGCGTCAATGTATTGTGGTCGGAAAGGTATTTATAGAGGTTATCCATGACTGTCTCGATTTTCACTCCGAATATCGACGCCGTTTGCTCCAGAGACAATCCGTTGTTTATGGCCTCGCCCATGATGACGTATTTTTTTTTTGGCGGTTCCTGGGAAGACTCCTTCGATGAGGACATCTTCTTGATATTCTCTTTGGGATTTTCCACGATATTGTGGCAGCCGCAAAATTCCACCACCGTTTCCAAAAAAGCCGGCGCGTAGTTCTCCAATTTTGACACGCCGACGCCGTGAATGGCCCGCATGCTCTCCAGCGATTGCGGATAATGAACCGCCATGTCGATCAGGGTTCTGTCCGGGAAGATAAAATAGGGCGGCACTCCGGCTTCGTCCGCCATATCTTTCCGTTTCTTGCGCAAAATCTCGAATAACTCTTCGTTGTAGTCCGGCGTGTCCAACGATTTTTTCTTCTTTTTCGGGACGGTTTTGGGCCGGTCCTCGGGAATCACTCCCATCACCGGTAATTTGCGTTTGAAATGGGCCACCGCTTTATCCGTAATCTTCAACGAGCCGAATTCGGCATCTTGAAGCAGCAACTCCTGCTGAATCAGTTGCCGGCATATATGGCACCATTGATTGCGGGAGAGGTGTTCGCCCGAGCCATAGGTTTCCAGACTGTCATGATCTCCGGCCAGAACTTTTTTGTTTTTGGATCCCTTCAGGATGTCGATGATATGGTGCATGCCGAAGATCTCGTTGGTGCGGCGGATGGTCTTGAGCAGCGAATGGGCGTCGTCGGTGATATTTGTGGTGACCGGCGGCTCCCCGAGACAGTTGTCGCAGGTCCCGCAGTTTTCCCCGTCGAACGCTTCGCCGAAATAGTGAAGCAGCGGTTTGCGGCGGCAGCCGTAGGTCTCGGCGAATGCCACCATGGCGCTGAGGTGGATGTTGGCGATCCGCTGGCGCGTTTCATCCATCTGGCCGATAAAGTACTTGACTTTCTGGATATCCGCGTAACTGAACAGAAGCAAACATTCCGACGGCAACCCGTCCCGCCCGGCGCGGCCGATCTCCTGATAATAGGTCTCGATGTTTTTAGGTAAATCGTAATGGATCACGATCCGGACATTGGGCTTGTCGATCCCCATGCCGAACGCCACAGTCGCCACCATCACCTGTACATTGTCGTTGATGAAGTGCTCCTGGTTTATTTTTCGCTCGTCCTCGCTCAAACCGGCGTGGTAGGGGAGAACGTCGAAGCCTGCGCTCCTCAAGCGCTCAGTCAATTCATCCACACCGCGGCGGGTGGCGCAATAGACGATGCCTGGCTGGTTGGGCCTGTTGCGCAAGTATTTCGCCACCTGACGCCCTCCGTCCTCCTTGAGCTCCACCTCCAGATACAAATTCGGACGGTCGAAGCTGCCGATAAACGTATGGGCGTCGTCGAAGCCCAGACTTCGTTGGATGTCTTTTTGCACCTGCGGCGTGGCAGTTGCGGTGAACGCGGAGCATACGGCTCTGGGGAAGCGGGAGCGCAACGCCGCTAATTGCCGGTACTCGGGGCGGAAGTCGTGCCCCCATTCGGATATACAATGGGCCTCGTCAATGGTGATGTTGTCCACCTCGATATCCGCCAACAACGAGAGGGTCCTCTCTTTGAGCAATGTCTCGGGGGCCAGGTACAGCAATTTTACCCCGCCCCGATGAACTCGATTCATGTTGCGCACGTAGTCTTCCGGGCTGAGCGAACTGTTCAACACAACGGCGGGAACCGCCAGCTCTTTCAATTGGCCGATTTGATCTTTCATCAGGGAAATCAACGGCGATACCACTACCGTCGTCCCATTGAACATCAATGCCGGCAGTTGAAAGCACAACGACTTTCCGCCGCCTGTGGGCATGATCCCCAGCGTGTCCCGTTTTGCCAGGATGTTTGCGATAATCTCCTCTTGCAACGGGCGAAACGAATCGAAGCCGAAAACATCTTTCAAAATTTTGGTCGCGTTTTTTGTGTGTGTCATGATTGTAATGAATCATTATAGACAAACCCGGCCCTCCAATTCAAGTGTTTGAAAATTTTTCCCCTCCGTTTTCCGGTACAAAAACCTCCGGGTGCGTGTTATAATTTTCCATCCAGTCCGGCTTCCGGAGCGCCGGGGCCGGTGCAAGAAACGAAATGCGACACAGGAGGCGCGCATATGACTACGCGAACCAAACTCGACAGCGATGTCTTGAAAACCATCGAAACCTTCCAGAAGAATGAGATCACCGAATACCACATCTATTCCAAATTGGCCAAAAGTATCAAAGACGAGGCCAACAGCAAAGTATTGCGGGAGATCGCGGATGACGAGCTGCGGCACTACGACTTCTGGAAAACGTTTACCCAAAAAGAAATCCGCCCCAATCGCCTGCAGGTATTCAAATATTTCTGGATCGCCCGGATTTTTGGCCTCACCTTCGGCGTCAAGTTGATGGAGCGCGGGGAAGAGGAGGCTCAGACGAATTACGGGAAAATCGCGGAGGTCATTCCCGAGGCAAAAAAAATCGTGGAAGACGAGGATCACCACGAGCAACAACTCATCGGTCTCATCAAAGAGGAAAAACTTCAGTACGTTGGCTCCGTGGTATTGGGACTCAACGACGCGTTGGTGGAATTGACCGGAGCTCTGGCGGGCCTCACCTTCGCTTTGCAAAACACGCGCCTCACCGCTTTAGCGGGACTGATCACCGGCATCGCCGCATCCTTTTCCATGGCGGCCAGCGAATACCTGGCCACCAAATCCGAGGAAGACCATCACGAAGCT
>JAHELQ010000055.1 GCA_024644125.1 Candidatus Aminicenantota bacterium
GTCAAGGCTGGCGATATCAATGCCATGGGATTGATGGACGAGATTTTCCATCATGTGATTCACCTTTATTTGGAGATGGTTGATTTCACGGCGTTCCGGGAGGCAATCGCAGAATGCCGCGTGCAAATGGGGAGCGCCTCAGTTGATAATTTTTTTGCGGAATTTTCCCGTCAATTCCCGCCTGAGGATGTCTATCGCGGAGAGACAACTCTCGCTGAATATCTCTCGGATGTGACCAATTATGAGCCGGTGCTGGAGGAGGTGGTCATGGTCTGGTTGGCCAACATGAATCCCGCTTACCGTAACGCCCGGGAATTGTTCTCCGATGAAAGCCTGAAGGAAAAAACGCTGTATATCGAATTCATCCGGAATTTGTTGCGCTATTTCGGGTCAAAACCTCCTTTCGGTCCTGAAGGTGACAACTTGCTGGACTTGCTACGGCGACCGGCTCTCGAATCCCCTCATTCCTTGAGCGGCCAATTGCGATACATCCGTCGTTCGTGGGGATTGTTCCTGAAGCCTTTCGGGGACAGGTTGCTCCAATCCGAGGATTTCCTCAAGGAGGAGGAAAAGGTATTTTTCGAAGGCCCCGGCGGAATTTCTCTGGATGCGTGGCGGGAACGATTGGCGCTCGAACAGTCAGACGCGGAACGCTTCACTCCGGATACAGACTGGATGCCCAATCTCGTATTGATAGCCAAAAGTACGTATGTATGGCTCGATCAATTGTCGAAGCAGTATCGCAGACATATTTTCCGGCTCGATCATATACCGGATGAAGAACTGGACCGGTTGGCGGACCAGGGATTTACCGGATTGTGGTTGATCGGAATATGGATGCGCAGTCATGCGTCCGGGGAGATTAAGCGGCGTTGCGGTAATCTTGAAGCGATGTCTTCCGCTTATTCGATTTATTCTTACAATATCGCGCCGGACCTGGGTGGGGAGGAAGCGCTCTCCAACTTGAAGCTCCGGGCGTCGGAGCGGGGAATTCGGCTGGGGGCGGATATGGTCCCAAATCACATGGGCATCGATTCGCCGTTGGTTCACCATCATCCCGATTGGTTCATCCATCGCCGGCACTGCCCATTTCCAGCTTATACCTTTGATGGCCCCGATCTCTCTTCCTACACGGATGTGGAGATCAAAATCGAAGATCACTACTACGACCGCAGCGACGCGGCGGTGGTGTTTAAATGGCGGCACAAACATAGCGGGGAAGTTTATTATATTTATCATGGCAACGACGGTACGGGCTTGCCATGGAACGATACGGCGCAATTCAACTATTTGTTGCCTGAAGTCAGAGATGCTGTGATGCGGATGATTATGAAGGTGGCCCAAACATTCCCCATCGTCCGCTTCGACGCTGCCATGACTCTGACGCAAAAGCACTTCCGCCGCCTTTGGTTTCCTCAACCGGGCGAAGGCGGCGATATCCCTTCCCGCAGCGAGGAGGGGCTTCCGGGTGAAGATTTTATGCGGGCATTGCCCCGGGAATTCTGGCGCGAGGTGGTGGACCGGGCGGCGGTGGAAGCGCCGGATACGTTGCTCCTGGCGGAGGCCTTTTGGTTGATGGAGAGTTATTTTGTGCGGACATTGGGGATGCACCGGGTTTATAACAGCGCATTCATGAATTTGCTGAAAAATGAGAACAACAACGAATACCGCTCGTATATGAAAAATATCATGGAATTCAATCCGGAGATTTTGCGCAGGTATGTCAATTTTATGAACAACCCGGATGAAGAGACGGCAGTGGCGCAATTCGGCAAAGACGACAAATACTTCGGGATATGCACGTTGATGGCGACGCTACCGGGACTTCCAATGTTCGGGCATGGGCAGGTGGAGGGATTGCGGGAAAAGTACGGAATGGAATACCGGAGAGCCTACCTGGAGGAAGAGCCTGATACGCATGTGATCGAGCGTCACTGGAACGAGATTTTTCCTTTGCTTCACAAGCGTTGGTTGTTTTCAGGAGTGGAGCATTTCAGGTTATTCGATTTTGTGACGGAGAACGGCGCCATTGACGAGAACATCTTCGCTTTCACCAACCGCTGGGGGAGCGAACGGTGTCTGGTGATCGTGCATAACCGGTATGCCGAAACCCGGGGCTGGATTAAAACGTCGGCCTCATGCGCGCAACCTCGAGTGTCTCTTTCGGAGGGACTGGACCTGACTCCAGCCAACGGGAATTTTGTGATATTCAGCGACCAGGTGACGGGGCTGCAATATATCCGTTCTACCGGCGATCTTGCCTCGCAAGGTCTTTTTATTGAGTTGAAGGCGTTCAAGCGGCATGTGTTCGTAGATTTTGTCCAGGTTTGGGACAATCAGTGGGGGCACTATGCAGGATTGCGTGAAGCATTGGCCGGAGGCGGTGTTCCGGATATGGAAACGGCCCTGCGGGACGTTGTCCTGTCGCCGCTCCATTCGGCGGCCCGAACGATTCTCACACCGGAGATCATTCGGGTGCTGGGCGGAGCAGTGAACGCGCCGGAGTTTGAAACGGAGCCTGTCCCCATCCCCACCATCCCCAAAGACGTAATGGCGAAGATCGCTTCGTTCCTTGGGACAGCGAAGGATTTCGCAGGTGGAATCGGCGATTCCAGGAATTTGTTGCGGGTTATGGAGGCTGATTGGCAGCGGTTGGCGAGGGTTCCGTTATCTTTCGTCGAAGAAGATGATATGCTGCGAAAAGAACGGTCAACATTGTTTCTGGTAATCTGGTGGATGCTGCGCCGTATCGGAGCGTTGGCGGTTCCCGGGGATTCAGGCGAAGCGGCCCTGCTATTAATCGATCAATGGCGTTTGGGCGGCATCGTTCTGGAAGTCCTGTCTAATTATGGTATCACCGGTTCGGAGGGGGAAGAAGCCCTCGCTCTTATGAAGGTTTTGGTGAGACACCAACGGTTGATGGCCGATATTTGCCGCAATGTCCTGACGTTGCAGGAGGTTGTCGAGCAATTGTTCCAGGACGGCAATGTGAAGGAGTATCTCCGTCTCAACCACTATCGCGGGGTTTTCTGGTTTAACAAAGAGACCTACGAAGCCCTGCTCGATTGGTTGAGCCATTTGGCGACTGTGGAAGATTCGAAATGCCATGATCTGGTTGCGGGTGTTACCGGCAAATTGAAACACCTGGCGGCCGCCGCCCTATACCAGGCCGATCCTTTTATTGCCGCTGTTTCCAGCGATAATGATACAAATTTGGGCAAAATTTGACAAAATTAGCGAATAAGTGTAATAATTAGATCAAATGATAAATTGTTTCGTTTTTGTATTTCATATAAGGCTTTTCCGCAAACAAACGGAGGATTGTTTTACATGGCGAATCCAATAACTAAATATCCGGTTCCCCTCATGTTCAAAAAAATAGTGAGGGACGAGATGAGCGGGGAATTAGTGGTTGATAGCGGTGGTTTTACTAAGACCCTTTATTTTTCCAGGGGGCATCTGGCGTATGCGGAAACCAACGATACGCAGGAACGGATAGGTGAAATTCTGTACGCGTCCGGCAAAATCAATCGCCAGCAGTTGAATAACGCTCTGGAAATAAAAAAAAGCAGTACGCGCCGGACCGGTGAAATTTTAGCGAAAATGTGTAACCTCAGCATGCGGGATATTTTTTTTGCGCTGCTCCAACAGGCGAACGCGATTGCCTCTTCCACGTTTCCATTGACTGAAGGCGAATGGAGATTCACTATCAGAACGCCGCAAATCCCCAATGGACAGGATTTCAAAATCAAGGTGCCGGATGTTGTCCGCCGGGGTGTCAAAAAAATTGAGGATATATTTTATTATAAGCGCCGTTTTTTATACAGGGCGCCTGTGATTACGGCGCTGTCGGAATCTTCTACAAAAAATCTGACGCCGGATGAAATGGATTTTTACAATGACCTGTCACACCACTCGAATATTGCCGTCGAGCAAATAATCGGGAAATTCAAACTCCCGGAGCTGATTTTCTGGCATAACATCATCCTTCTGTATTTATTGAATATCGTTGACTTCGTTGAATATACCGTCGATGAGAAACGGAACGAAAAAATCGAGGAAATCAATCATTTGTACCAACAGATCAAAGCCGGTAACCTGGATTACAATCGATTGTTCAAGGCTGAGGAAGGAGCCGCCATACATGAAATAGAGAAACAATATGTTGAAGTAGCGCAGAAATATGATCCCAACGATGTGGTCGCTCCACCTGATTCTTCTGCAGTATTCAAGGCAAGCTACGTTCACGCGGAGATCCGCAAGGCCTTCGACCGGATGAAAGAAAAGGAACGAAAACGCGAACTGGCTCAGAAGGCATCCGAGTCAATGGCGGCGAAAGAACCGGTACAACAATCCTCTAGCGTGATGTCCAGAGGAGATGACGAGAAGGAAAATCCCGTCAAGGCGGCTCGCGAACTTTATGTCAAAGCCAACTATCTCTATAAAAACAAAATGTTTTCTGAAGCCGCCGTGCTTCTAGAAAAGGCATTGCAGAAGGATGAGACAAAGGCTAACTATTATTTGCTTTTGGGTATTTGCCAGTCCAAATCGCCTACCACAAAAAGCGAAAGCGAACACAACTTGCTCCGGGCTGCTGAAATGGAACCCTGGAACGCTGATCCCCTGTTTGCGCTGGGCGAATTGTATCGCTCCGAAAATCTGACCAAAAAAGCCAAGGTCTATTTTAAAAAGGCTCTGGCCATCAACATGGATCACGCGTTGGCGGGCAAGGCTGTGGAAGATCTGGGCGGAATCACCGTTGAAAGAAAATCTGTATTTTCCATTTTTGGAAAAAAGAATTAACACAAATCCCTGAAGGAGTAATGCATGACCGGACAAGAGAGTTGTAGATTCTTGAAGTTTATCTCGCATTTATTATTCTGTGCTCTACTTTTCTCGTTTGCTTCTTGGAGTTTCGCCTCGGATACCCGTTGCGATCTAATACCTCTGCCGCTATCATTGACGACGGGGGACGGTGTGTTTCACATCACGCCTCAATTTCGTATCGCAGTGGAAGGCAAAGGAAACGAACGGCTGCTGCGGGCGACAGACCGGATGAGGCAGCGGCTTGCCGGCAGGACTGGTATTTTTTTTACTTCCAATACAATAGAGCCCGGCAAAAATCTGGGCAACGGCGGATTGTCGATCTCCTTTGAGAGGACCGGAAGGCTGGCGCTTCATGAGGATGAGTCGTACGCTCTCGATATCACCTCTGAAGGGGTAATCCTGAAGGCGGTGACCGATATCGGCGCGATGCGGGGGCTTGAAACGTTGCTTCAGCTCGTGTCGGCAGTTCCCGGGGGGTATTGTTTCCCGGCGGTTTTTATCCAGGATCACCCCCGCTTCCCCTGGAGAGGTCTTCTGATCGATTCTTGCCGCCATTTTATGCCGGTGGACGTGATTAAACGGAATCTGGATGGTATGAGCGCTGTCAAGCTCAATGTCCTGCACTGGCATCTGACTGAAGACCAGGGGTTCCGGGTGGAGTGCAAGACGTTTCCAGAGTTGCACCGGTTGGGTTCCGATGGGCTGTATTATACCCATGACCAGCTCAAAGAGGTGATCCGTTATGCTTCTGACCGAGGAATCCGTGTGGTGCCTGAGTTTGATATTCCCGGCCACTCCACCAGTTGGTTGGTGGGTTATCCGGAGCTGGCGAGCGCTCCAGGTCCTTACGCTATCGAACGGGGCTTCGGCGTCAAAGATCCCACCTTCGATCCAACCCGAAAAGCCACATATAAATTTTTCGACAAGTTCTTCGCTGAAATGTCGTCGTTGTTCCCCGATGATTACATTCACATCGGCGGCGACGAAAACAACGGCAAGCAATGGGACGAGAATCCCGCGATCCAGGCATTCATGAAAAAAAAGGGGCTCAAGGATAACCACGCGTTGCAGGCCTACTTCAATGAAAGGATTTTAAACATTCTCACCAAATATAAAAAGAAAATGATCGGTTGGGATGAAATATACCAACCCTATCTTCCCAAAAATATCGTGATTCAATCCTGGAGGGGCGAAGAGTCTCTCCGCGACGCCGCTCAAAAGGGTTACATGGGACTCCTGTCCCGGGGGTATTATATTGATCTTGCGAAATCCGCATCCCATCATTACCTGAATGATCCGGTACCTCAGGACAGCGTGCTCACGCCTGAAGAGCGGAAGCGGGTACTGGGAGGCGAGGCGACAATGTGGTCCGAATTGGTGTCGCCGGAGACCGTCGATTCCCGGATTTGGCCCCGCACTGCCGCCATCGCTGAGAGGTTCTGGTCGCCGGCCGGAGTTCGGGATGTGGATGATATGTACCGGAGATTGGAGATAATCGCTCTCCAATTGGAAGAGTTTGGACTCACTCATATCAAGAACAGGGAGATGATGATGCGGCGATTGGCGGGGGGAATGGATATCGAACCGTTGAAAGTATTTCTAGGGGCGGTGGAACCTCTCGAAGGATATGCCCGCCACCACCAGGGCGTTACATACACATCTTTCTCACCATTGACCAGAGTGGTGGATCTCGCGATTCCGGATGCCGCTGTCGCCCGCCGCCTGGAAAAATTGGTGGATAATTATCTCGTTCGCCGCGAACCGAACTCGCTTGATCTTATAAATGACACATTACGCATCTGGAAAGACAACCACCAACGGCTGCTGCCCCTGATTCGCCGTTCCCCGGTATTGGCGGAGATCGAGGGTATGTCGGAAGACCTGTCCTTGATTGCCGGAGCCGGCCTTGAGGCGCTGGAAATGATTGTTGCCGGGCAAGAGGTTTCGTCTGATTGGATTCTTCAAAAAAAAGAATTACTGGAAAAGGCGAAAAAGCCTCGAGGCCATGCGGAGCTTGTGGTAACGTCCGCTATTGGCAAATTGATCGAGGCCGTCTCCTGCACCGGTCAAACATCGCAAACCCAATCGGAGGCATCTCGATGAGCGATACACTAATCGAAGCATGCGTCAATTCGGCGGAATCCGCCCTCGAGGCTCAAAAAGGCGGGGCATTACGGGTGGAATTGTGTGGTAATTTGATGGAAGGCGGCACAACGCCATCTTACGGAACCATCAAATTGGCTCGGGATAAACTTGACATCGGACTCAACGTCATCATTCGGCCTAGAGGTGGGGATTTTTGTTACTCGGACCTGGAATTCGACATCATGACACAGGATATCAAAGTCGCCAAAGAGGCCGGTGTGGATGGAGTGGTGATCGGCATCCTGGCCATCGACAGCACCATCGATATTCAGCGGTCGCACTATTTGATCGAATTGGCCCGGCCTATGACCGTTACCTTCCACCGGGCGTTTGATATGACGGCGGATCCATTTATGGCGCTGGAGGACTTGAAACGCCTGGGAGTGAACCGGATTCTCACTTCGGGGCAACGGCCATCGGCTATGGAAGGACTTCCCTTACTCGCCGAATTGGTCCGCGCTGCCGGTAACGATATCGTTATCATGCCGGGGGTAGGCGTCGATGCGGAAAATATCCGGCAATTGGCCGCCGGAACCGGCGCCCGGGAATTTCATGTACTGGCTGAGCGGCAACTCATGAGTCCCATGCAATATAAAAATTCTCGTGTATTTATGGGCGGCGATCCCGACTTGCCTGAATACAGCCGTCCGGTTACAGATTGGGAAAAAATCCGCGCTATTTGCGCTGCCGCCGCCTCCTTACGGGATGCTTGAGACAGAAGCTTATTCTTGACAATACCGGTTGGTCATGATAATTTATAGTATGATCAAATTGGTGGCGGCGCTGGGCAATATGGGTATGGAATATGCGGATACCAGGCATAACATTGCCTGGATGTTATTGGAACATCTATCGTTTGCCGATAATCTCCATTGGCTGAGGAAGTTCAACGGCCATTATGCGTATAAAATCTTCGATGGGGAAAAGGTTTATTTCCTCAAACCCGAAACCTTCATGAACCGCAGCGGCCAGAGCGTATTGCCGTTGATGAAGTTCTTTAAGATAGAGTTGGAAGAAATACTGGTGGTGCATGACGATCTCGAACTTCCCTTCGGCACCCTCGGATTTAAAGAGGGCGGTGGGTTGGGGGGGCATAACGGACTTCGTTCCGTGTCTGAGGTATTGGGCACTAGAGATTACAAACGGTTGCGGTTAGGAATATCCCGGCCTTCCCATAGCGATATTACATCGTATGTCTTAGGCCCCTTCGACAGGGACGAACGAGCGGTGCTTCCCACATTTCTGGAGGAAGCGGCGATTTTGTTGGAGAAATCGTTGGAAGATGAATTCGACTCGATAGCCAGAACCTACCGGAAGAAAAAAATCCTGGAGTTTTAGGCGGAAGGCCCGAATGTGATGACATCCCTTCCTTTCTGCTTGGCCAGGTACATCAAATGGTCCGCCCGTTCGACTATTGATGTCGGGGTGTCGCCTACTTTTACCATGGTGGCTCCGATCGATATAGTGACGCGGATCTCTTCCGGCCCGTTTCGCAAACCGGATCTACGGATCAGAGCCAGGAGTTTGCGGCCAACAGCGCACAGTTTTTTCTTTTCCATATGATTGAATATGCCGATGAATTCTTCCCCACCCCAACGGCCGATTAGATCGGAGCCGCGAATATTTCCAATCAATGTCCTGCCCACCATTTTCAACACGTCGTCGCCGGTAGGATGACCAAAACGGTCGTTGATCTGCTTGAACCTATCTATGTCGATGAACATTAAACCAAAATTGAATCCATATCGGTTGAAAAATTCGATTCGGTCATTGAGGTAGTCCTCGATATAACGGCGGTTTGGGAGCATTGTCAGTGGGTCGAGCATCGACATTTCCTCGAGATCTTTCATTCTATCCATCAGATCCAGTTGCCGCGAATTGTCGCTGAATACCTCCACTGCGCCGATGATTGTGCCGTGTTCGTCAGGGAGCGGCGAAATTCTGATATGCACGGGTACCCGGTGACCCTCTTTATGGAAGAGATAAACCTCCGCTTCTCTGTATTGGCCATCCAGAAGTGTTTTGGCCAGCGGGCACATGCTTTTGCAGAGTTCGTTTCCAGCCTCGTCTATGTGGCGTAAAAAATTGTCCGAACACGGCCTGCCGAGTACTTCCTCGGCAGGGAAGCCGGTAATCTTTTCCGAGGCTTTGTTCCAGAAGGAGATATTCCGCTGTAAATCGACAAAGTAAATCCCCTCGGAAAGATTGTTCAATATTTGTTTGAAGAAAACATCGTCTTTTTTCATAGTTATTCGTCGTTACTTAGAAAATACCTGAAAAATAAGTAGAATTCAAGAGATATCAAAAAAAAAGGGCAGGGACCAGGTCCCTGCCCCTTTATGTCAATTCCTTAGTGGCGATTAAACGTGATGTGATATCTCCCAACCGGGTGATATCCTTTTTCAACAATTCTGTCTTCCTCGAAAATGGCCCAGGAAGGTAAACGGTTATATTTCCGGGTCATCCGGTACAATTGGAGAGAACTGTTGGCAATAATTAGGTACACAACTTTTTGACGGTTGTGCGGATTTGGAAACACCACGATTAATCCGTCATCTTCATCCCCATAAGTTTTACCTTGCCAACGGAAATAGTTTCTCCCCAGATCTAATTCCAGTTCTTTCCCAAGGCCGGCAAGGGTGCGGTTGTCCGCTATATCTCCCAACACAAACAGGTCCTTCCGGGAAAGTTCTTCCCGGGATATTTCACTGTCTTTCTTTATCTGTGGTAAAATTTCTGAATAGGTATCCGCCAACGTGGTCTGCCATTGCAGGGCCATTGTGTGATTGGCCTCTATCTGGCGGTTTGTACCGTAAACGATTACGGTGTTCTGGAAGTCATCGGAGAAATTAGAGAGGGTATAAAAATCCTTCATCATTACCGGGATATCATTGCCGGCATTGAAGGTTAACGAACAAGGCTTCTCGTCCAGCTCAAAACTGAAGGCCTCGTTTTTCTGCTTGATTTCAATTTTTTTCCATATTTTTTTTGTGGCGGATTGAATGGCAATGGTGGTGTAATAATGGTATAGCGTTTGGCCTTGCTCTACATTCAAATGGACTCTGTACCGGTCCGTGGTTTGTTCCACCGCGGCGGTTACGATCGGGTCCGGCAAGGAGGTTCGCTCCAACCATTGCATGACAAAAGGCTCCAGGTCCTTCTGGCAGAACTGCTTCAAATGCGATAGGAACTGCGCGTTTGTCAAAGGTTTATTTTGATATTGTTTATGAATCTGTTTCATTAACCGGCCAAAGGTTTGGTTTCCGAGGTTCAATCGCAATTGGTGCAAAAGAAATGTGCCGTAAATGCGTGGCATCAGGTAGTGATTGTATTTGTCATATACCAATCCCACCTCCACCGGAGCGATGGCGCCTTCGCGGGATATCGTGTAGAGAAGGCGGGCGTTGAGTTGGGCGAGTTGATCCTGAAGGTATGTAGCAGCTTTGACGGAGTCTTTAGGCAGGTTGTTCAATATTTCCCAATAGGAAGCCGTGCCGCTGACGAACCAATTCTCGCGGTTGGACGCCGGATAGACTGTATTGTGCCAGAGGTCGGTCTCTTTGAAGGATACGATCTCCTTGATGCCGTCGATATCGTCAGATTTCCGTATCGGCGTTGTGGTTACTTCGGATTTCTCTTTTAACGCCTTGAGTTTTTCTGTTATGAAGACAGGAGAAAAGCACGTATATCCAAGCGAGAGATGGGGAATTGCGTCTGGGTAATTGCGGAGAATTCTTCCGCCGGGGAATTTTTCCCGCAAAGTGACTTTGCCGTGATGGGCCCAAAACACCATATTGTTTGCCATTTCGGTCGTAGTCACTTTGCCGTCGCACGCATGGGAGCGGTTGATGGGCGAGGAGGCCATCAGGCGGATGGCATTTAACTCATCAATCTTGCCGTTGGTCTGGCGGAAGAATTGATTGAATGCCAGATCTCGGTTCCAGGGCCTGAAGATGAGATCGTAGGGGCGGTTGTCGGGGCTGGGAAGGTATTCTTTTCGCACTTCCATATCTTTGTTGTTATTGTTGCTCCACAAAAAGCCGGGGGTGTTTCCGGGGAATTGCCCTTTGCCGCTGCGCCAGAGTTTGTTCTTCTTCGTACCCAGTAAAAAGATGGCGGTCTCGTTTGTCTTACTGTCTCCGATGAGCCAATCGTTGGTATACATGCCGTTGTTTTGGTGTTTCAAAATTTTTACCGCGTCGTCGATGGAGTTTGCGTATTGGGCGGCTTTGCGAATACGGTTGGATTGGGGGGTGCCGTTCATGTCGAAAGGAGTCTGGGAGACAGTGGTTTCTCCCATCATAATGCCGGCGCTATTGAGGTAAAAATCGGCTCCCGAATGAATGCCGCCGGGGTATGTCTGGTAAACCAACCGGTTGCCTTTGGTGGGCGCCACATCGCAGATGACATTCCAGTGCACTCCGGTATACCCCCCCCACATAAACATCTGGAAGAATACGATGTCGCCGTTGCCGGTGGCGGATCCATTGGCGAGCATCGCCGAGCATTTATGTTGCCTCAATGGGATGTCTAGTTCGTCTTCGTTTTCCAGAAAGTTTCGGCCACTCAGGGCATGGCTGGTTTTGGGCAATGCGTTGCGCATTTGGCCCAGATCGATGGCGGAATTGATGGCCACGATATCCAGCAGGTCAAGGGGCGTGTCGTCGAACTTCGCTCCGGCTTTTTTTGCTCCGTCGGCGATCCCTTTCATCTCCAGAAGGTATTCGGGATCGTATTTTCTCAACATCAGCGCGTCTGCCATTTCCCGCATGTGATTCCATCCTCTGGCCGGATCGTCCTTGTCCTCTTCGTATGCCAGTTTCTTCAAGTAGGACACGATCTCTTTGGTCAGCAAATAACCATATTGATAACCCCTCTGGTAAGGGTCGCCCTCGATGTGGACGAAAATCCAACCACGATCAGTGTAACGGAACGCGGGCCCAAACCATGTGACAGTTTCCATTGGAATGTAGGCGGTGATATCTTCGATTTTTTCCAATTGGATATCGTCAAACCAAACGGTTCCCCCGGCATCGCCATTTTTCCCGAAAAGAAGGCTGATGCGATCTTGCGCCCGTGTGGCGATGAATAGAACGTCAACTTTTTCCCAATCGGTGGTACCGCCAATAGCCGGAGAGTGGTTGGTGAATGGGAACGATTCCATCGAGAGGCAGCCGGCTACTGGAGTGGGATATCGGTCGATGGGATCCGTGACTGCGGATTCGGCTCTGAGCCAACCGGATAGGCGGTAGAGCTGCCCCACTTGCAATTGTACATATTCTGATAGAACAGCGCTTCGGGACGGTTTGCTGTGCTCGATTTTAAGGCTTGATTTCCCACTTTTGGGATTGTGGCTGTCGGGTAATATATTTCGTGTTGGCGATCGCTCGAGTTCTAGATGCCAATGCAATGAAGTAAGTTCTGTATTTTCCTCAAACCCATTATTTGGGACATTGATTTTTGATTTTTCCGCAAAGGAAGGTACTGTCAAGAAACAAAAGAATAAAACGATAGTTGCGCATTTTTTGCACATGGTTCCTCCTGAAAATGCATAATGCCGGGAAGGCATATTTTGACCAGCTCGGAACTGAACGGCGGTTTTGCCAAAACCTAATGTACGATTTTCTCACAAAAAGGTTTCGTTTTCAATTAAATTTAGAAATATTTATTGTTCCGTACTCCGCGTTATAATCCGGGGAATCAGAAATAATTCCACTCTACGGTTGCGGGTCTTTCCTTCCAGCGTGTCGTTTGACGTCACGGGTTTATGTTCACCGTAACCGGCGGCAGTCATAGCACGGGATCCATACCTTTTCCCGCTAAATATTTGACGACTGCGATGGCTCGGTGAGTGGACAATTCCCAATTGGAGTTATATTTATCGCGGGCTTCCGGCTTTATCGGTACGTTGTCTGTATGGCCTGCAATAAAAATATCATATTTTTCAGTGCCTTTTTTTAAAACCGGCAGCGCCGCATCCAGAAGTTTTTTGCCCTCTGTCTTCAGCTCGTGCTTGCCGGATGGAAACAGAATATCTCCTTTGAAGCTGACTTTGAGCCGCCCCTCTTCGATTTTTGTCTCCAGATCTCCAACCGCCTTTTCAAGGTCTGTTTTTAAGGTTTCGAGATCAGTGATATGCTTTTTTTGGCGGTTCAATTCATCTTTGTAGGCTTCCAACTCCCGCAAATTCGCGCTGAGTTGTTGGTTTCTGTCCCTTAAACGGGTGTTGACATCCATTAATTCGGAGTTTAGCTGCCCCACTTTTTCTTTCAATATTCCCCGGGACACATCCACGATGGAGCCGATCGTGTTGTTGATGGAGCTTCTAAGCTGATTCAACTCTTCAGAGTCATCACTGATTTCTTTGAACATCATTTCGTTGACCGGCGGTTGCAGGTAGATTTTGCCTGGTTCGGAGTTGTTGGTAGGAGTAGCCGCCAATAGGATTTCTTTGGTGAGATTGACATAATCCTTTGTTCCGACTTCTCCAATCAAATGCTTCAAGTCTTCTTTTTTACGCTCCATTTCATGGGTCATCCCATCCGATTGTGCTTCGAGGGCCTGTATTTTTTTCTTCAGGTCTTTTTTCGTGGTGAACGCACCTTTGCCGAAAACATGATTCAGCCCATCGAGAACAAAATCCGATACCGCCACTCCGCCTGCAAACATGGCGATTAGCAAAGCTGTAATCACTGTTTTCTTCATATTCTTGCTCCTTAATTAGAAAAAAGGGAGATCCACCTCGTGGTGGAACTCCCATATGTTAATTGTTTTCTAAATAACTTATTTTGCCACTCCCATCTCTTTTAGAAGGTAGTCGGCGCCGCTATATTTCTGCAGGAACCAAAGAATAAAACGTATGTCCACTCCAATGGAGCGGCTGTAATCATGGCTCCATGCGTAATCGTTAATGGTGGCTTCATAGGCTCTGTCAAAATTGAGGCCCACCAGTTGTCCTCTGGCGTTCAACACGGGGCTGCCGGAATTGCCTCCAGTGGTATCGGCGCTGTAGAGCATTGCCACAGGTACGTCATCTAGCGCTTCTTCTTTAAATGCGCCGAATTCTTTTGCCTCGTACAGATTCAACAATTTTTCGGGGGCCTGATAATGAGACGCCCCGGTATTGTGCTTCTCGACAATACCTTTTATTGTGGTCAACGGACTATAGTACACCGCGTCGGCCGGAGAATACCCTTCGATTCGGCCATATGTCAGTCGGAGGGTGCTATTGGCATCCGGGATAAAATCAGAACCTAAAAATTGTTTTTTCACGTCGATCAATTGAGCGGATAATTTGTCCAGTTGGCCTTCGCGTTCGTCCTGAGCGGTTTTTATTTCCTGGTAGAGCGGGTATAGGCTGACTGCCAATTTCACGAACGGGTCGTCGAGCTTTTCCAGATCTTGCGGAGATTTTTTGAACAAATCCATGGCGAATTGTTGGTCGCCCAAATTTGTTTTTTCGTAGGCATCCTGGATGAACGCATCGATGGTTTTGCCAGCATCGGCAGCTTCTGTCGCAAACATTTTGTCAAAGGGGGTGATTCGCTTATCGCCTTTCAGATTGACTGCCCTGGTTAACAGTTCTTTGAATATGGCCTTGTCTGCCGGCTCATAAAAATCTCTGAAGCCACGTTCGATCTGTTTTATTGTGCGCTCGTAATTGCGCTTCATATAGGGACGTTTCCGCTCCGTATCAGGTTTTTTCAATTCGATGGAAGCTTCGTACGCGCTGTAAGCGACACTGAGTTTGTCAACAATGCGATTCAGGTAACGCATGATACTTTCATATTCTGCCACCGCCCGTTCCTTCTGGAACAGAATCTCGATTTCCTTCAGCACGTTGCCGTACTGGGCGGCACGTTTTTTGTCCACGTTGATGAATTCCTGAAGCTTTCGCTCTTCTTCATGCCTCTTTTTCGCCAATTGAAGACGCTTCAAGCCCTGTAGTTTGCCTTTGTAATTTTTCATGGAATTCCACAAACCCTTGAGCATCGGAGCCAATTTGATTGTGGTTTCGCGATCGCTCATACTCATCTTCTCCAGGGTTTCGATAATCCAGCCGTACAAATTTACTGTATAAGGCATGCGGAATTGTTCTTCGAAATCCAGAAAGTAAGAGGTGCGATGCCGGTATGTCCGGCCCGGATAACCGAGAATGAACACGAAGTCTCCTTCAGAGACGCCTTCGGGAGCTACCGGGAGGAATTTCTTTGGCTTGTACGGGACATTTTCCGGCGAATAATCGGCGGATTTTTGGCCCGGTGAGGCATAGGCCCGCAAAAGAGTAAAATCTCCTGTGTGGCGCGGCCACATCCAGTTGTCTTCCTCGCCCCCGAATTCACCGATAGACCGCGGCGGCGCATAGACCAACCGGATATCTTTCAAGTAGGTATAGACGAAGAGAACATAGGTTTTTCCTTTAAACATCTCAGCCACTTCAGCCCGCTTGCCAGGATATTTTTTTTCGGTCTCCACTACGATCTTCTTGATTTTTTTCTCGATGGCTTTGGTCCGTTCCGCGTGAGTCATTCGTTTTTTTACCACTCTAAGGACATTCTGGGAGACATCTTTGTAAAAATCGATAGTCCGGACAGTATAGCCTTTGGCTTCGATCTCTTTTGAACGTTCTCCCGCCATGAAACCATCTTTCATAAAATCATTTTCTTTTGTTGTGACTCGCTGGATGGCAGGAAATGCGCAGTGATAGTTGGTGAGGATCAAGCCGTCCTCTGAAATGAACGATGCCGTGCATCCGCTCAGGTTGATGATGCCGTCTATCAAACTGGTACCATTCGGATCATAGAGATCGAGAACTTCGATTTCAAGTCCCTTGTTTTTGAGATCCAGCTTGTGTAGTTCGCTCAATAGATGCATGCCCTCTTCGGCGGCCAGGGGTATAAACAAGAAAAAAACAAAAAAATAAATAATAGTACGAGTCAATGTTCGTTTCATTTTCATATCTCCTTTAATCAACTCGAATTCAGTTTATCCCAGGTGGCACATCTTTGTCAAATGAAAAGGTGAATCCAGAATCCCCCACCTAATTTTTTCTTCGCCAATACGCCCCGTTTTTTTCAGTTTGAGACCAGTGTCGGCCTCAAAAAAAAGTAGCGGATCAGCTCATTTTGTATAAACCCATCGATATTTCATTTTTTTTACTCTTATTCTTTATAAAGGCAATCATCTTACTCGGATCATAACCAGCCGGTCACCTGCGCAGCCGCCATTACGTTCATAGATCTGTGGGGACAGGCTTGTATTTCTTCTGTGATCCGGCATCGAAGCATCGTTCGCTCCCAACACTCCCCACACCCAACACAACAATTTGCCTGTCCCCGTTCCCTCCGGCCTCTAAACTCTTCGCCGGCGGCGATGACATGGGGGCGGAGCAAGGACTTTTGGCTGGATGTGTATGATTCATGGGATTTTGAGCCACAGATCGAGCTGGACGAATCGCGGAATTACTGTCGGGTATCGCGGTTTATCCGGCGCGAGTAGCGGTTTTAAGTCGTAGTGTCGCGGTTTTTCGACCCGGTATCGCGGATTGTTCTTCGTGTGGCGCGATACGCACATCGTATGGCGCATCGTCCACACCCTGTGGCGTTTCACCACAAATTGGCGGAGCGAAGCCCCTTTCGTCCGAGGCGAACCGGGCTTCGTTCGAATACATATTCCGGCAAATTATTGTCAAATTTGAAGATTTATCTCTAGCATCACTGTCCGAAGCCCCC
>JAHELQ010000487.1 GCA_024644125.1 Candidatus Aminicenantota bacterium
CTGATTTTTTTGCCCTGGACAATGAGGGACTGTCGCCATCAGGAAAAAAGCTGTTGAGTTCCGCTCCAAGAAAACGGGGCGGTATATTCGAACGCTTTCCTTTGGATAAAAAAATATCCGCTTTTTGGCAACTACATTTCAGCGCTATTTCCCGGCCCTCTTTTTTTTTGATGACCCATCCGGTTCCATCACATTCCCTGCATAATCCATTCGTCAATTCAGAACTCCGTATATTCCTTGTTTTTTCAGTGTATTTCTAAGCTTGTAAAGGGCTTTCATCTCGATCCGGCGGATTCCTTCGGGACTCATGCTCATTTTTTTGGCAATTTCCCGTAGCTTCATCGGATCCTGCCCATTAAATCCAAACCGCATTTTTATGACTTTCGCCTCTTTATCCGTTAACTGCTCGATGTCTTTAAGAATTAGATTATTCATCGAAACGCCGACCAACAAATCCTGAGGATCGACGGCATGCTCATCCGACAAATAGGAGGTCAGGTTGGACGAACTACCCTCTACCACACTCTTGTCGAGGGAAACAATTTCGTCGGGAACCGCCAACATCACTTTCACTTTTTTCTCGGGGATCTCCAACGCATCCGCCAATTCCTTGAGACTGGGCTTCCTCTTCAACTTTTTGCTGAGTTTGAAGTACACTTTTTTAAAATTCAGATAGTCATTATAAAAAATATCAGGGAATGAGATGATGTTTTGATTTTTCGACAAATAACGGCGAATTTCGCTTCGCACCCACCAAATGGCGTAGGTGTAGAAACGGTTGTCCCTGTTGGCGTCGAAGCGCTTCAGAGCTTCGATCAGCCCTTTGTTCCCTTCGTTTATCAAATCGAGGAAATTCTCTCCCTTAAAATAATATTTTAGCGCTTCTTTTACAACCAATTTCTGGTTCGCGATAATGATTTTCTGAAAAGCCTCTTGATCGCCCGCCTTGACCCTGAGAATCAAATCCTTTTCTTCCTCAGGCGTCAAGATGGCAATTTTTTTTACCTTCTGAAAGTATAAATTCAAAGAATCAAGCGATTCTTTATGTCTTTTTTTCTCCATCTTTAAATAGTGTTAACGTTGACGAGGAAAACTTCACAATCGCATTTTTCTTTTCCTCAAATAAATGCTCCTTTCCAGCGAATTCCTTTTTTAATTCTTCCAAAAAAAGGGCAAATTGGTCCTGCATCATCTCCATCTTATTACGCATGTTCAAAATAATCTCGATCCCCGCCAGGTTGACACCCATCTCTCGAGTCAAACTCAAAATAAATTCCAATTTTTTCAGGTCTAGCTCGGTATAAACTCGGGTGTTACCTTTTGTACGGGTGGGAATCAACAAACCTTCGCGCTCGTACAAACGTAATGTTTGGGGGTGAATATTGTATCGGGTGGCAACCGCTGAAATCATGTAGGTTTTTTCTTTCATTTGACAAAACCTTCCCTGGGGTTGTAAGGGGCAATTTTCTCGATTTTTTGAAGTAGTTCGCGCACTTCAATGTCTTTCGTGGACGGAGGGATTATCTTGATCTCGACAATGATATCTCCTCGCGCTTTGGTTTTGGGATTTGCGACCCCTTTGCCTTTGAGCCTCAATTTGCGGCCGGAGGGGATTTCCGGTGGAATCTTCAGTAGCGTCGATCCCTCGAGCGTGGGTACTTCGACCTTGGCGCCCAATGCCGCCTCTGCGAATGTCACCGGTAATTGAATTTCTATATTTGAATCATTCCGTTTGAACACTGGATGTGGCGTCACATTGATGGTTATGATCAAATCTCCGGGCGCCCCGCCGAATTTCCCGGAATTTCCTTTGCCATAGATTCTCACCGTGGAATTATTATCGACGCCGGGGGGAATCGAAACTTTGATGCGGGTAACCCTCTCGACACGGCCATCTCCACCGCAAGAATTGCATGATACGCCCGGTAACAAGCCGGCGCCGCCACAATGGGGGCAGGGTGACGCAAATTTCATGAAGCCGGTTTGCCGGTGGATTCTTCCAGTACCCTTACAATCCGAGCATGTGGAACTGGTGGACTCAGGCTCGAGGCCCTTGCCTGAGCAATGTGCGCACATTTCTTTCCTGGAGATTTGAATGGGAGTTTCAAGACCGGTTACAGAATCTAGAAATCCTAGATTCATCGCATACATCAGATCTTCTCCTCTTTCTTTCTTCCGGGTTTGGGCGGCCGGTCTATGGGAGCCGAAACCATTGCCGAATATAGTCTCAAAAATATCTCCAAAGGAACTTGTCCCGGACGTATTAAAATCAAAGCCGGTAAAATTAGAGCTGGCATTGTGGAAATCCGCGCCCACCCGGCCAAACATATCATATTGTTTTCTTTTTTTTGGATCTTTTAGTACGTCATACGCTTCTGAAATTTCCTTGAATTGCTGCTCGGCATTTTTATCGCCGGGATTCAAGTCAGGGTGATATTTCCTGGCCAGTTTCCGGTAAACTTTTTTTATATCCGATAGTGTGGCGTTGCGGCCGACTCCCATTATGTCATAATAATCTTTCATATGGAAATTTTACTCGACAACCCCCAAAAAATCAAGTTTTTAATTTCCACCTTTGCCCGGTTCCGGTTTGGTTTTTGTTTGAGTTGTGTGAGATCCTTTCCTTTCGGAATTTATCCCAATCCGGTAGGCTCTCATTTTTTCCATCACATCCCATTTTGAGGTCTTAACGGTAATCTCCTCCCCATTCGTCATGGTTATGACAGACTGATGAGGGGTGAATTGTTGCACATCCATTATAAAATCGGTATTGACCAACATCTCGATGCCATCATCACGGATAAGCCTGATCATATTATAAACCTCTCAATATTAACATGCAGACATAATATCATGTTTATGCGTTTATTACAATTAGTTTCCCGATGTGTGCGAGGCGATTTATTTTACCTCTGAATCGTTTTTCAGGAAAAATACCTCCGACAATTTTTCGTATCCGAGAACATTGTCGATTTTCATCAACGCATTGTAAGCGGCATTCTGCTCGGCGTGCCGTTTACTGCTTCCCTGCCCTCTGGCTATTTCCTTGCCTTCAAGGTAAACCACAGAATTAAACACTATGTTTGGAGGTCTTCCCACTTCGCTGACGATCTGATATTCGGGAAGGTAGGTATGATGTTTCTGCACAATTTCCTGAAGTTCAGATTTGTAATCGTTAATGCGGATATCCTCTTTGCTGGCCACCAACGCCTCGATTGGACCTCTGAAGAATGGGGTGATTACACCCGACACAACGCGAAAACTGGAATCGAGATAAATCGCCCCTACCAACGCTTCAAAAAGGGAGGCTAAAATTCGTTTGTTGTTTCTCCCGTCGTTTTTCTCTTCACCTTTTCCCAATAGAATAAAATCACCGAGGTCAAGGGATCTGGCAATTTTAAACAAAAAATTACTGGACACCAAATGGGCTTTCAGCTTGGATAATTCCCCTTCGTTAAACCGTTTGAAGCGGCGGAACAGATATTCGGTAACCGTCAGATTGATCACCGAGTCGCCCAAAAACTCCAGCTTCTCATTGTCCGGAAGATCTTTTCGCAGCCCTTCATTGTACGATTTGTGAATTAAGGCTACCCTCAAATAATCCTTGTTCTTGAAATGATAACTTAATCTTTTTTCTAACAATTCACTCATTTTACTTTTAATACGATAAACGTCAAATCATCACGATTTACGCGGGTACCGGCAAACCCAATACTGAAATCAAGTATTTTCTGCTTGATCTCTTCCGCGGAGCCGGTGTTGTTTTCGCAAACCAATCGCTCAAGATTTTCCACTCCCAACATATCGTCATCATCATTCATAATTTCAGATAGACCGTCGGAAAACAAAAACAATACATCGCCGGATTCGTAGGCCAGTTCCAACTCCTGGATACGATCGACGGAGAAATTGATCAACCCCACCGCCATACCCTCTGGAAACAATGCTTCACATTTTTTTTGGTTTTGACGGTAAAACAGCGCTTTGGTATGACCGGCCCTGGAAAACACAAATGTTTTGCCGGGAATATCGAACCGGGCAATGTTCATCGTGATGAATGTAGTCTTATCAAACGAATGGTTCAACGCCTCGTGACACTCGCCAATCAATGACGCCGGCGAAAGCCCTGTTTTTTGCAGATAGTTGACGAGTCCTTTTAATTCCGCCATGTAGAACGCGGCGGAAGCGCCTTTGCCGGAAACATCCGCCACCAGGACATACAGATACTCACCTTCATGGTAAAAATAGTCGAAATAGTCCCCTGCGATCTCTTCGGCCGGGATATTGACCGCGGCGATCTCGAACTCTTTGCTAGTGAAAGTATCTTGAGGCAGAAGCTTCAACTGGATACTGCGGGCGATCCGCAACTCTTCCTCCAACCTCTGCCGTT
>JAHELQ010000488.1 GCA_024644125.1 Candidatus Aminicenantota bacterium
GTTCTATAACGTAAAATACAAAGGTAAAACACAGGAGGAGCAGGATTCGGCATTCAGTCAGGCTTTACAGAGCGCCAAAGCACGTTTGAATTAATCGCGTAATCAGGAATCAGAAATAAGGTGATTTAATCCAAATAAAAAAAAGGGTACGGCGGAAGGCTGTGCCCTTTTTTTTTATTCTACTAATTAGACTCCCAGTAAAATTTTCCTTTTATTACCGTCTCGAGCGGTAATATTCTGGGTATCGAAATATTCCAGAACAGCGATGATATATTTCCGACTGAAAAGAGTGAGTTCCCGAAAGTCCTTGATATCGATAAATTCACCCTGGTTCCGCTTGAATTTTTTCAACCGGTTGATGATTTTACTCAAATCTTCTTGAAGTATAAAATATTTTTCATTCAATTGGACCAATTCATTGTTGTTGATCAGAAACCAAAGAGAGTTGTTGACCACTTTAAAGGTAATATCGGAGTTTTTGACAATTTCCTCGATAGAAAAAACCACCAATTTGTTCTTATGTAAAAAAACCTTGATTTCATTGATGACTTGTTTTTCCTTTTCGGTCAATCCCACTTTTTTGAAAACAATTTTGTCCCTCAAGATCCTGAAAGATAATTGATGCTGAAATTTGGCCAATAGGTAATTGAAAAAAATTGACGCGCGGGGAATCTTGAGCTGTGCCTCCACGTCAGATACATTAATGTCTTTGACATTATTTTCCTGGGCATGGGTAAAAAGGGCATTTAATTCCGATACATAACCGAGATAATTTTTATAGGAAGTGATATACAGGTTCTGAAAATCGATAATTTTCACTATCTCTTTCAGTTCCATATGTATAAGAGTTTGCGCTATTTCATCTCTCTGGAATGATAAAAAATCCAGAAGTTTTTCGACTTTCAGGAATTTTTCGATCTTTAGAAATTCCACCATGAGATCGATCGTTGCCATCTCATCGATATCGTTCAAAAGAGAGCACACTTTTTTCAGTTTTCTCTTATTGTACTTCGACAAGACCGGGAACAACACCTTTGCCTCTAAATCGCGAGTTTTGAATCCAAGTTTCTGGCGGAATTTTAGTTCCATTTGACTTTTAAAATGGACAGTAAAAACCGAGTCTTCAACTTTGTTAAGGGTGACGCTAACCGGTTTGTCATCCAGGATAATATTTCCGGTCACATTTGTCTCAGGGTGTTCGAGTACTACAAAATAGGAATTAAATTTCATGATTGTATTTCTGGCTCTTCAGGTGGATTTCCTTTTCTTCCGTTCAGGAGGTAGACGCCCGTTTCCAAATATATGCCCACGCCATCAGTCAATATCGTAGTTTGAATCGTCATTTCTCCACATCTTACGAAAAAGTCATTTATCATTCTATATGATTGTTCAAAGCCTGTCAATAGCAAGACTCTTACAAGAATTCAGGGCTCCTGCGAACTTGTCTGCTCAGTCCGGTTGAGAGCCTCTTTGAAAATACAATGAATTAAATAGGAATTTATAAGTTCCGGATGTTTGTCCCCGGTATTGAACGCGACCGCCAAGAACAATAACATGCCCTTGCTCGAAACCGAAGTGTAAAATCATGGCTGCTCTGTTCAGTTTTTTCTCTCCTTTTAGATAGCCGCTCAAAAGATGAGGGCCCTCCGGGGAGAAATATCCGGTTACAGAGCGGGTAACCGAATGATCCTGCGGCGTGAAGGTTTTGAATGCCGCACTCTCAAAAAAAAGGAGGGCGGTTTCAGAAGGCAGCCCCCATCCGAGAGGATCCTCGACATCCACATACATTTTCAACAAAGACCCGGGGCAGGAGAAATTTTCGTCTCCAGTATTTTTCAATATATTGATCAATGGAAGTTCAAAATCATCGATCGCCAGAGTGGAGGCAGAATCCATCACTACAATATGGCCTCCCTCGCGGACAAATTCCTTGAGATTGCCGAGCCCCCTGGCCCCAATCCCTCCCTTGAAATCAGGGTGCACATTGCGATAATAATAAGAATATCGCCCTTCTACAACGCCATCGACAATCATGCTGCGAGTCATGTCGGGAAACACAATCACATCATACCTGGCCAGTTGTTTTTTGCTACCGAAATCCTTGTTATGAAGTATAGCGTAAGGAAATTCGAATTGGTCCAGAACAAAACGCGTCCACCCTTCATCGATCCGGGGGATATACGATTGATAAATAGCGATGGCCGGCGGCTTGACACGGAAGAGACCGATTCCGGAGCCGGCAGCAATACAAGTTGCCTTGATCCCGGTTCCAGTGAGAAGGGATTTCAAAAATTCCCCTTTTATATCAGAGCATTTCACCAGAAAGCTTCCCAGAAGCCGGCGCTCTCCATCGGGAGCCGACTCGATCCTGAATACAGGAACTCCTTGTTTGAACAGTCGGTTAACCGCGAGAAAACTATTATTATAACGTGCCGACAGCAAATAAAAAGCTCCATCCGATTCCCCTGCCACCGTTTCCGCGGGACAGCCGATACCGGTCACTCTTGCCACCGGTAACCCTTTCGTTGGAATCGGCAATTCCTCAAAGGCAATCCCCATCTGCAAGGGCATGGTCCATCCCGCCGAATCATACGGTTCCATAATCGGACCGCCCTCCATATGAACAATCTCGGGATAGACCTGCTTCTCCATCATGACCTGGATAAAATCCCTGTAAGGTTGATTCAATGGGATTACGAACGTGCCCTTTTTATAAATTGTACCGCCAGCGGCATGATCATCGGTGAACGAAAAAATCTTAACTCCATGCTCCTCCATTTTTTCCAAAAATGAATAAGCAGTCGGAAGATCCCACTGATCTGGCGGTATCACATAGCCGAACACCTTCTGGTTATTTTTCTCCTCACAATTATCCCTGCCGACAGCATAAAAATTCGAGACAAAACTCCGGCGATTTTTGGCGGCCAATTCGATGAGAGCATTGGCGGCAATCAATTCATAGTCGATAATATCCCGCAACCGCCACCATCCCCCGGGCCAGGGGTCCGGGAAATTGACCTGGGCTTTGTATTCCGGCAGTCCTTTGGAGGCGGAGCTCAATTCATTGGGATCCACAAAAACAGGGCCGGCGACCTGAACGCTCGCTGCCTCTGTCAAAACACCCACGACATTCTTGAACCAGGCAGTGTTTTTAGAACCTCCGGGCCAATAGGCGTCAAATCCGTAAGCATTGGCAACACCTTGTTTCCCGGCTTCTTGCAATTTCATCGCCATAAAACTACCTATAAGATTGGTCTCCCGCACCAACCTGGGATCCAGATTTTTATTCAGCGGATCTTTGAATGGCGGAACAAACATCCTGGGCCCTGTAATCCCCATTTGGTGCATATCCAAAAAAATATGGGGATAATATTTATGATGGAGCACATGATTGACCACTCTGGTTTCCTTCAGGTTCAACATATAAAAATCCCTGTTTGTGTCGTGGCCGGCATAATGATGATAGAGATAGGGCATCCGGCAACCTTCATGCGGTGTGCCCAAATTCTTTTTATACCAATCGGTCACCAGAATATTGCCGTCTGGATTGATAGAAGGCATCACTAATATCACGACATCACGGAGAATTTCTTCGACCACCGTACTCCGGTCCACCGCCAATTGGTAGGCCCAGAGCATCGCCATCTGCGAGGCGGCGATTTCGTCTGCATGGATGGTGGCCGTTACCAGAACAAATACCTTTGATTTTTCGATAAGATTTGCGGCTTCCTCCTCCGTTAAACCGGTAGGATCAGTCAACCGCTTGTTCACATCCAGGAGGTCTGTTAAATTGTCGATATTTTCCTTCGAAGAAATAATCGCCAGAACCATATCGTTTCCCAGTGTGGATTTCCCTTCGTAACTGATTTTCACCCGGGGCGACTCGCTAGCCAGGTATTCCAAATATTGTACGATCCGGGGGTAGGCGACTAGAGTCTTGTCGGCGCCTATCGCCACATTGAAAAAACTGTCTGGGGTCTGCTGTCCCTGTAGTGGGAAAGCGACACACAGTAGAGCGATATATAAAAAGATACTCAAATTTCTCAAATCTGCCTCCTGCGGCCATTCCTCTTTTACATTTTTTCTCTAGTTTATTTTTAACTTATATAAATATCCAAAGTCAAGTATTTTTTATTTTTCCTTCCTCATAAAACGCGACCTGGATTCACCTGGATCCCCCAACAAGAAGGCGAGGAGATGGGGACAGGGAGATGGGGACAGGCAAGCCGAAGCAGCATTCGTCGTCGAGAAGCCCTCGATGAAGGCTTCGATGATTATCTGCGGCATCGCATCATCGGCATCTTTGATTCTACCAGGACTTCCGAACCGGGCTTCGGAAAATATTATCGAAAAAATCTCGAAAAACGGTTCAACCGGTTGAAATT
>JAHELQ010000056.1 GCA_024644125.1 Candidatus Aminicenantota bacterium
CGGCTTTTTATGCGAGAGCATGAGGCCTTCTGGCGGGAACAATTGCGACCGCCGTTGCCGATGAACAGGATTCCCACGGATTTTTCTCAGGCCCGCAGGAATCCTGCGTCGGGTGATTTATTGGAATCGTTTCTCGAACCCGATCTGGTCCTAAAACTCAAAGAGGTGGGGTGGCAACACGAGGCCACGTTGTTTATGGTGTTGTTTTCCGTCTATTCGATCTTGCTGGCCAATTTATGTGGGCAGGAGGATCTGGTGGCGGGCGTCGCGGCCCACGGGCGCGCCGCCGGATGGACGCAGCCGTTGGTGGGGATGTTTGTCAACACACTGGCGGTGAGGGTGAAGCCGCTATTTTCGAATACTTATGGGCATTTTTTAAGGGAGTTGAAACTCAATCTATTGGAATGCTTCCAGCGCCAGGAATTCCCGTTGGAGGAGATGGCGGAGAATCCAGCTCTTCTGTTGGATACCCTGTTTGTGCTGCAAAATATGGAGGTGCCGGACCTGCGGTTGCCGGGCCTCGTCGTGGCGCAGATCCCGTTTCATCATAAAGTGTCGCGTTTCCCGATGACTGTGATGGCGGAAGAGACCGGCGGCGGAGTCAGGCTATCCTGGGAGTATGACAACGCTCTTTTTAGAAGGGATACGGTTTTGAGGTTCGCCTCCTATTTCCGGGAGATTGCCCGGCGGGCGACGGAAGATCCTGATGTCCGTATCGTGAAGATTACGATCTATAACTCCGATGAGGAAGAACGGTTGCTGCGGGAATTCAATCGCCCCGGCGAGCCTGTCGAAGGGGAAAAGACTTTTCAACAGATGTTCGCGTGTCAGGCGCGGAGTGATGGGGACGCCATTGCGATTACTGGCTTCGAACCGGTTTTCGGTGGAGATTGGTCACACGTGACCTATGGGGAGCTTGACCGGCGAAGCAATCATCTGGCCCGGCGGCTCCTGTCTTATGGCGTCCGCAGGCAGGATATCGCGGCATTGATGGCGCCGCGGTCTCCATCGGTCATTGCGGCTATTCTCGGAATTCTAAAAGCCGGGGCAATTTATCTTCCGATCGAAGATTATCTGCCGCTGGAGCGGAAACGTTTCTTGCTGGCGGACAGCGCAGCCGGTATCGCAATCGTTTTGGGCGGCGTCGCCGCGGGCCTCGATATCCCCGCCTCATTTTGCCTCGCTGAAGAAATGGAAGGTGGCTGTGATGATTCGCCGCTGCAGGATAGCGGGCTTGCCGGCGACGCCGCTTATATTATTTATACCTCCGGTACCACCGGAACGCCGAAAGGGGTGGTGGTGGAACACCGGGGATTGGCTGGGTTGAGGCAACTCTTCAGCGATTGTTTCCATGTGGGAGCGGGTTCCAGAGTTCTTCAATTCGCGGCTTTTTCCTTCGACGCGTCGGTATGGGAACTGGCGATGGGGATGTTGACCGGAGCAGCTTTGGCGATGGTTGCGGATGATATAAAAATGGATGCGGCTCTGCTGGGTCATTTTATGAAACGGCAATGCGTCACCATCGCCACATTTCCGCCGGCAGTGGCGGGTTATCTTGAGCCCGGCGGTTTGGGGAGTTTGAAATGGTTGATTACCGCCGGCTCCGAAGCTTCGGCTCCATTGCTCGATATCTGGCGGAAGCGGACGATGACGGTGAATGCCTATGGACCCACCGAGACCACTGTGTGCGCCTCCTATTGGCCGGTTCCCCAGGATGGCGAGTTGCCGGACGCGATTCCTATCGGGCGGCCTCTACAAAACGCGGTTGTGACGATTATTGACCGGTACGGCCGGATGTGTCCCATTGGGACGCCCGGGGAAATTGTCGTTTCGGGATCCCCTGTGGCCCGCGGTTACCTCAACAGGCCGCAATTGACCGCCGGATATTTTGGTAATTCGACTGGAGATCATTCTTTGCGTAGTTACCGGACCGGCGACCAGGGGCGCTTTACCGCCGAAGGAACGATAGAGTATTTGGGCCGTCTGGACGATCAAGTTAAAATAAGGGGCTTCAGGGTGGAGCCCGGCGAAGTCCAGGCGGTGTTGTCCCGGTCGCCGGATGTGCATGATTGTTGGGTATTGCCAGTGGCGGACGATGATGGCGATCTCGGTCTCGCGGCCTATGTGGTAGCGCAAGCAGGGCGGCGCGACGAGGACGTGCTCCGTCGCTTGCGGGAGTACCTGGAAGTCCGGTTACCGGCTTATATGACGCCCGATCATGTGATTATGGTGCCTGGCATGCCATTGACCGCCCATGGCAAACCGGACCGGAGCCGCTTGCCCAATCCGTTCGAATATAGAGGCGCGGCTCCAAAACCTCCGCAGGGCGACCGGGAAACCTGGCTGGCGCATGAATGGTCGTCTCTATTGGGAATTCCTATTGCTGCTGTCGGTCATGAGAGCCATTTCTTCCAGTCCGGAGGCCAATCGTTGAAAGCGGTCCGGCTGGCGGCCCGGATCCGGCAAGAGACGGGCAAGGCATTGACTGTAACGGATATTTTTCGCTTTCCAATCTTGCGCCAGATGGCGCGGCATATCGAAACGTTGCCTGCCAGCCATTCTTATCCGCCACTTCTACCCTCGGAAAAACAGGATTATTACCCGGTAACATCCGTGCAACGGCGGTTGTTTATTTTGCAGCAACAGGACAAAACCTCCACTGCGTACAATATGCCGGTCCTGCTGACGCTGGAAGGAGTATTGAACAAAGACCGGCTGGCAAAGGCGTTCGCAGAATTGGTCGCCCGGCACGAGAGCTTCAGAACCTCGTTTGCCGCTATTGAGGGCCAATTGGTACAGAGGGTCGTTCCACGGGTGGAATTGGAGATCGAGCATTACGACAGGGGCTCGTTTGTCCGTCCGTTCGATCTGACGGCGGCTCCGTTGATGCGGGTGGCGTTGGCCCGGGTTTCCGACGATGCCCATATGCTGGCGGTGGATATTCACCATATTGTCGCAGATGGCGCTTCGATAGACATTCTTGTGAGGGAGTTCCTCGATCTTTACAGCAAACGCGCATTGGCGCCGCTTGAATTGCAGTACCGCGATTATTCCCTCTGGCTGAATACCAGCGGGGTGCGAAAGATCCTCGAGGCGCAGAAGCGTTTTTGGATGCGGCAATACAGTGGCGAATGCCCGCGACTGAGGCTTCCCGATGATTTTTCCAGCCTGGATGGGAACGGAGCCGTCGGGGGCAGGATCGAATTCAACGTCGGGGCTGAGGCCGCGTTGGGTCTCAAGGCGCTGGCGACGGCGGAGCGGTGCACATTGTTCATGGTGGTGTTGGCCGCCTATTACGCCTGGTTATCCCGGGTATCCGGGCAGGAGGATATTGTGGTGGGGGTGGGCGGCGACGGCCGTCTTCCGGCGCAAACCCGGCGGATGATCGGGATGTTTGTCAATACCCTTGCGCTGCGATTCCAGGTTGATGGTAATCTCGGTTACCGACACTTTTTGCGGCAGGTGCGGGACTATATATTGCAAGCTTTCGAGAACCAATATTATCCATTCGAAGATCTGGTGGAGGCGGCGCCGGTCCGGGCCCCGGAAGGGAGGAATCCTCTTTTTGATGTGATGCTGCGATTCGATGATCTGGAGATTCCGCCCTTCGATCTCCCGGGTTTGCGGGCGACAGTTGGGGATATGGGCCTTCGTGATACAAAGTCTCACCTGACATTGGTTGCGGGCGAACATGGAGATGCGCTGGATATGGTTCTGGAATACAATGCTGGATTATTTGGCCGCGACACGGCCGAACTCATGGCACGGCAATTGTCGCGGGCAATGGAGAACGCCGCCCGCGACCCGGAGCTCTCCCTTCGGAGTGTGACCGCCCCATCCCAAAACGAGATGGAGACGATCCTTCAGCGGTTCAATAGCGACATCGAGAGGCAAATCGCTGGGTTTTCGCCATCCATGGCGATCCAGGACAAGATCCTGGATTGCGCGAGCCGGCATCGCGACGCGGTGGCGTTGTCGCAAGGGGAGTCGGCGCTCAGTTACGGGGCGCTTGAGAGGCGGGTTTCGTCCGTCGCCCGGTATCTCCGGGGGCATGGTATCGGCACGGGTACAATTGTCGGGATTATGTTGAAGGAACGGATCCCCATCATCGAAACCGTCCTTGCAATCATCAAGATAGGCGCGGTGTTCGTCCCCCTGGACCCGGAATTGCCGGACAGCCGTCTGCGCCATATGATCCGTTCCGCCAATTGTTCGCTGATCGTTTGCTCGAATGAGACGGAACTTCTTGACGCGAGCCGCCGGATCCCGATGGACCGGATACCGGATTGGAAGGAAGAGCTCCTGGCGGAGGATGAGAATCCTCCCGGGTATCTCCCCACAGATCCGATTTACATTTATTTTACCTCCGGTACCACCGGCCTGCCGAAGGCATTTTTAGGCGTGAACAACAGCCTGCTGCATTTTATCCAATGGGAGCGGCGCCACCTGGGAATTGGCAAGGGGGACAGGTTCAGTCAATTGATCGTTCCGACCTTCGATGCGTTCTTGCGGGATGTGTTTTTGCCCTTGCTTTCCGGCGGCACCAGTTGTTTGTTGCCCCGGAAAGAATGGTTGTTGGAGGCGGGAATTCTTTGTCGTTGGTTGGAAATGATGGATATCCAGGTGGTACATTGTGTCCCCAGCGTGTTTCGCTTGATCCTTTCGGGGCCTCTGACTTCCGCTTCGTTCAAGGGTTTGAGGGCGGTATTGATGTCGGGGGAACGGATTCATCCCGGTGATATTGGGAATTGGTTCCGGATCCTGGGCCGGCGGATCCAGCTCTTCAACTTGTATGGGAGTAGCGAAACCACCATGGTTAAAAGTTACCATCCTATCACTATCGAGGATACAGGGCGGGCGAGGGTGCCGGTGGGGCTGCCCATCGACGGCGCGGCGATAGTGGTGTTGGATTCCGCAGGACAGGCGTGCGGACCGCTGGCGACTGGGGAGATCTATATCGCTAGCCAATTCACCGCGGCCGGATATCTGGACGACCCGGAGCTCACCTGTGAGAAATTTATCGTCAACCGGTTTCGCCAACACGGCTTGCCGCGTTTGTACCGCACCGGAGATACCGGCCGGATGTTGGCCTGCGGCTCGCTGGATTTCATCGGCCGGGAGGACCGGCAGGTCAAGATCCGCGGCATACGGGTGGAGCTGGCGGAAATCGAGTGGGCTCTCTTGCAGTGCCCGTTGGTGGCGGAGGGGGCGGTCGTGTGTCAAACGGATGACGATGTTGCGCTGCTTTTCGCGTTTGTCGGTTTGAAAGACCTGGATGAGGGGCATGATGACCCCGCCGGGTATGTGTCGCGTTTTCTGGAAACGCTGTTGCCCTCTTATATGATTCCTTCGCGGGTCATCATCCTGGACGCCATGCCCCGGAAAACCAACGGCAAGTTGGATTATCCGGCTCTCGGGCAAATGACGGTCCGATCCACGAAGCAAGCGGTTCCGCCCGCCAATCCCACCGAACGCCGGTTGCTGGAGTTGTGGCAAGAAAGCTTCAAAAACCGGGTAACCTGTGTCGAGACAACCTTTTTTGAAGTGGGGGGAAACTCGCTGAATGTGATGAAGCTCTTGCTCAAGATCCAGCGGGAGTTCGAGACCCGGATATCGCTGCAGGATTTGTTCCGGTTGCCTACTGTGCGCTTACAGGCGCTGGAGCTGGCAGGTTCTGTCGTGACCGGGGGAGAGGATCTGAAACAAACGGAAAAAATGGATTATTACCCATTGTCTCCCCAACAAAGCCGGCTTTACTTTTTGCAGCATCTCACCCCCAACGGAATCCATTATAATATGTCGTCCTGTTTTTCCCTGGAAGGGGAGATCGACGGCTCCCTCTTTAAGCGGACGCTTCTGGAACTGGCAGCCCGCCAGCATTCGTTACGGACATCGTTCGCTGTTGTGGATGGGAATCCGGTCCAGCGGATTTGCGCTATGGAAGCCTTTGATATAGACATTCTATATCTGGACGGTTCCCCCGGCCAAAGTGCGGATACAGATGAAATCATCCGCCGCTTCATCCAACCCTTCGACCTGTCCAGCCCGCCGTTGTTCCGTTTGGGATTGATCGATCTGGGGGACGATCGGTCCATCATGGTGTTGGATTACCACCACATTATCGGCGACGGTATTTCGGGCGAGCTCTTCATCGGCGAATGTATGGCGATCTACCGCGGCCAACGGCTGGAGCCGCCGGCGTTTCAATATGTGGATTTCGCTGTTTGGAAGCATGGCTCGGGGGCCGATGCCCGATTCGGGACGGACAGGGATTATTGGTTGGACCGTTTTTCCGATGACGTCCCGGTATTGGAGTTGCCATTGGATTTTGAGCGCCCACCGCTCAGAGACACCTGCGGAGAGCGTATCGATTTCGCACTTTCGCAGCTTACCCGTCGCCGTTTGCGCCATTTCTCAGAATCCAGGGATGCCACCTTGTTTATGGTTTTATTATCCGCGTTTTATATATGTTTGGCGCGAATCAGCGGCCAATTGGATATTGTGGTGGGAACGCCTGTTGCCGGCCGCACCCATAAAGAATCGCAGTCAATCATCGGGATGTTTGTCAATTCCCTGGCATTGCGCCAACGGATCGAACTCGAAGATCAATTCGAAGGCCTGCTAGGCAGGGTGAAGCTGGATGTGATGAACGCGTTGTCGAATCAGGAGTATCAACTGGAGGCCCTGGTGGAGGAGCTGGCTGTGGATCGGGATATGGCTAGAAATCCGTTGTTCGATGTAATGTTCGTTTTGCAGAATTTCGAGAAGCGGGAGATAGAGCTTCCGGGATTATCTATTTCGCCTTACCGGCACGCGTCTCCGGTGTCCCGGTTCGACCTGACGTTATGGACCCTGAAAGGGGGGGATGACCTGGAATTTTCTCTCGAATACAGCACGCGATTGTTCAGGCGCCGATCCGCCCAAAATTTCGCGACTTATTTTCAACGCATCTTAGCCGCGGTTCTGGAAGATCCCCTGCGGCGCGTCATGACCATCGATTTATTATCGGCGGAAGAAAAATCGCGGTTATTGAACGAGTTTAACGATTCCGACTCTCCCTACCCGCGGGAGCGGATGGTCCACGAGATCGTGTCGATTCTGGCTTCCCACGCGCCCTGGAGTATCGCGGTGGAGATGGAATCGATCATGCTGAGTTACGGCGAATTGGAGCGCCGTTCCAATGCCCTGGCTTTGCATTTGCGGGAGAGGGGAGTGTCGCTGGAAGACGTTATAGGAGTGCTGGCGTTCGACTGTATCGAGCTCATCGTAACGGTTATCGCCATTCTCCGGGCAGGTGGCGTAGTTTTGCCCATTGATCCCGCGCTGCCGGAATCGCGGATTACGTTTTTGATGAACGACGCCGCGTGCCGGTTGGTGTTGGATTCCCGTCATCTAATACTCGATTCGGGATTTCTTGGGAATTCACGGCACCGGAAAGGTATGCCTGTCCCCACAGCCCATAGTCTCGCCTATATTATCTACTCTTCTGGCACAACCGGCAAACCGAAGGGCTCGTTAATCTCCCACCAAAACATCGCGCGTTTGTTGTGCGGCCCCGGCATTGTCGATTTCCAGAGTCGGGACAAATATATGCAATTGGTCAATTATATGTTCGATGTCTCCATCTTCGATATTTTCACTCCGTTATTGAACGGAGGAACGCTACTTTTGATCGACAAGACACGGATGATGGAGCCTGGGCGGCTGCAGGAGACGATACTCCGCCATGGCGTCACAATGACATTTTTCCCCACCTCTTTGTTCAATATGATTGTGGAGAACGATATCCAGTGCTTGGCCCCGTTGCGAAAAATAGTGGTGGGGGGCGAGGCGTTATCGTTTGGCCATACCAAAAAAGCCCTGGAATATCTTGGTCCCGGCAGGATTGTCAATGGTTACGGACCGTCGGAAAATTCCATGTTCACGACTTTTTATGAATTCCACCATTTGGAGGGGAGCAGGGTTCCCATCGGCAAGCCATGCCCCAACGGCAAGGTGTATATTCTCGATTGTCACGGCAACCTACAGCCCGAAGGGATCATAGGCGAATTGTGCGCCGGCGGATACGGGGTGGCCAGAGGTTACCTGAACCGCCCCCTGTTGACGGCGGAAAAATTTGTCCCCCATCCATTCCTCCCGGGCGTAACGATCTATCGTACCGGCGATCTGGCCCGTTGGCTGCCGGATGGCGATATCGAGTTCTTCGGCCGTATCGACCACCAGGTGAAAATCAGGGGATTCCGCATTGAATTGGGCGAAATCGAGGCGCGGCTTCTGGAGCATCCGGATGTGCGCGAAGCGGTGGTTACGGCGTTACGGGACCATCAAAACGATTCTTATCTTTGCGCCTATCTCGTGCTCGAACCGGGAATGGAAGGGATCGATCCCATCCGGGAATATGTAACCGCCGAGCTGCCGTCGTATATGGTTCCGGCTTCATTTGTGTCACTCGACGCCCTGCCGCTGACCGCCAATGGTAAGGTGGATCGCAAGGCGTTACCGGAACCCGGTTTGCTGCAAAGAGAATTCTGTGACGATGAGCCGGAGGATGAGCTTCAGCGCGGCATCGCCGCCATCTGGGCGAATGTGTTGGGATGCCCTGTGAAGCAGGTGGGAATCCGCCGGAAATTTTTCGATTGCGGCGGCCAATCGTTGAAGGCGACGGTTTTGATGTCGCGGCTTCATAAGGAATTTCGGGCGCGTATGCCGTTGGCGGTTTTTTACCGCAATCCCACTGTCGCGGGCATCGCGCAATGGATCCGGCAATCCCGGGAGAAAGTCTTCGACGAAATTCCGGCAGCGGAGGCGATGGAGTATTATCCTCTCTCGTTCGCCCAACGGAGGCTGTTCTTCCTGGCCCGTATGGATCCTGACAGCGCCGGATACAATCTGACCTCCGTTGTGTCGATCCGGGGAAGGCTGGATCGACAGTTGGTGCGACAGACGTTTGAAAAATTGATCGAACGGCATGAAATCTTCAGGACTTCGTTTCATGTGATCGCTGATGAACCGGTGCAGATTGTCCTTGACGAAGTTCCATTCGAAGTCGAATTCGAGGCCCTGCCCCAATGCGACATTGATGACCGGCAGCGTATCGAACCGTTGGTGTCGCGGTTTATCCGCCCCTTCGACCTTTCCCGCCCCCCCTTGCTGAGAGTCGAGTTGATTCAATTGGCGGGCGACGCCCACATCATGGTGCTGGACATGCACCATATCATCACCGACGGCACCTCGATGAATTTGTTAATTCGGGAATTTTCAAGATTTTATTCTCTAGGGGAGCTACCGCCTCTGACAATCCAATACAAAGATTTTTCCGTGTGGCAACAACATAAAATTCGGCAGGAGCCGTTCGAGAACCAGAAATCTTTCTGGCTGCGGCAATTTGCCGGAGAAATACCTGTTCTGGATCTCCCGTTAGATTTTCCCAGGCCCGCGATGCGGCGATTTACCGGCGGTTTCCATGATTTTTCGATCCGGGGCGATTTGCTATCGAATTTGAAGTCCGCTGCGCGGGAGCATGACGCGACCATATTCATGATGCTCCTCGCGCTCGTGAATATCTTCTTCGCCAGAATATGCAGGCAAGAGGATGTCGTCGTCGGAGCTCCCATTGCCGGACGCACGCATTCCGCGTTGGAGCCGTTGGTTGGAATGTTCGTCAATACGCTGGCCCTTCGAAACGTTCCAAAGATGGGTATGACTGTCCGGGATTTCATGAAGGATGTCAAACACCGGACGATCCAGGCCTTCGAGCATCAGGAATTTCCTTTTGAATTATTGGTGGATCTAGTGGTCGAGAGGCGGGATATGAGCCGCAATCCCTTGTTCGATGTAATGTTCGCGTTGCAAAATATGGATATGGAAGGTGTGGCGGTACCGGGTTTGACGGTTAGACCTTTCAGACACAACGGAGGCTATGCGAAATTCGATTTGTCGCTGGTGGGGATCGAGTCCCCGGATAGTATTGATTTCACTTTTGAATATAGCGCTGAATTATATAGAGACGATTCGATCGCACGGTTCGTCGGTCATTTTTTGTATTTGGCCCGTTGTGTTGCTGAAAACTCGCAATCTCTCTTGCGGGAGATCGATTTGCTACCTCCCCATGAAAAGCGTCAAATTCTGTATGACGTTCATGGGAAATCAATGGAAATTCCGGATGTGCCGTTGCACGGATTGTTCGAACGCCAGGCGCATCAAGATGGAGACCGGGTGGCTTTGGAATTGGAAGATGGAGCTCTGTCCTATAGGGAATTGAATGAGCTTGCCGACCGTTTGGCAGGTCGTATTGTTGAATTTCAAGTTGCGGAAGGGCGGTTCGTTCCTGTTTGCCTGAAGAGATCGATCGAGATGATGATCGGGATTCTGGGTGTTTTGAAGGCAGGGAGCGCGTATATTCCTCTTGATCCTTCGAATCCGGTCGAACGTTTGGAATACATTGTGCGGGACAGCGGCGCAGCCATTGTCGTGGTTGCCGGAAACGACCATCCATTCAAGGGCTACCCAATCCATAAGGTGGACGTTATGGAAACGCGGTGGTGTGATAATTGCCGTTCCGGAGACGTGATTTTTGCCGGCAACCAAATGGATCCAGCTTACGTTATCTATACATCTGGTACCACCGGCAGGCCCAAAGGAGTGGTGATCGAACATCGCTCGGTGATTAACCTGATCACGTATCAATCTAGAAGTTTCGGGATCGACTCATCCGACCGGATCCTCCAATTTTCGTCTTATTGCTTCGACGCTTCAGTGGAGCAAATCTTTCTGGCTTTGCTGTGCGGAGCCCGGCTCGTGTTGGTATCTCAGGAGATCATCCTGGATCTGGATCGTTTCCATCGTTATATCGCATCCCGGAATATCACTCATGTCAACGCGGTACCTTCGTTTTTGGGGATGGTGGAATTGCGAGGACTTACACATGTGAAGCGTGTCGTGTCGGGCGGAGATACCTGTCCCACCGGCCTGGTGGAAAAATTTTCGCAGAAGTTCTTGTTTTATAACCAATATGGGCCGTCTGAAACCACCGTCACTGTTTTAAAAGCGCTGGTAAAACACGTGGACGGCGCAGGAAGCGTAGCTATCGGCAGACCCCTGGGAAATACCACGGCTTATATTCTTGACCTGTATGGCGGACTATTGCCCGATGGAATTCCCGGAGAACTATTCATCGGCGGATTGGGCGTTGGGCGGGGGTATTTGAATCAACCCGAGCTGACAGCGGAAAAATTCGTCGTGAATCCCCATGTCAAGGGTGAACGAATTTACAAAACAGGCGACCTGGTGAAACGGAATCCTGTCACCGGCGATATCGAGTACCTGGGAAGGATCGATCATCAGGTTAAAATCAGAGGCTTCCGTATCGAAACCGGAGAAATTGAGAGTTTATTATTGGAATACCCAGGAATCGCTGCCGCGGCGGTTGTGGCGAGGCAATCACGTAACGGCGAGCTCTTTTTATGCGCGTATCTTTCCGGGGAGACCGGCGGTATATCCGTCGCTCAGTTGGAAGGTCGCTTGCGTGAGCGTTTGCCTGAGTACATGATCCCCGCCAATTTTGTTTTTTTGGACGGCATTCCGTTGAACACCAACGGCAAAGTGGACAAAAACGCTCTGCCGGAGCCTGATATGGCCGGCGAAGGAACATTCGCGGCCCCCACAAACCGAATCGAACGTAATTTGGTGGAATTATGGTCGGAGGTCCTTAAAATCGCGGGCACCGAGATTGGTATCGATCACAACTTCTTCCAATTGGGAGGGCATTCGTTGCGAGCTACTATTCTGGCGTCTCGAATCGAAAAGGCGTTGAAAGTGAAAATCCCATTGGCCGAGATTTTCCGGGCTTCGACAATCAGGGAAATGGCCGCTTATATCAACCGCGCCGCCGCTGACGAAACGCCGGCCATTCCGGCAATTGAAGAGATGCGATACTATCCGTTGTCGCCGTCCCAAAAAATGCTCTATATCGAGCAACAGATGGAGGCCGGCAATCTGAATTACAATATTTCCATTGCGGTGCTTCTACAAGGCGCGCTGGATATTCCCCGTTTGCGGGAGGTTTTTGTATCCCTGGCGAGGCGGCATGAGAGCTTCAGGACGGCGTTCGCCATTGTTGACGGGGAACCGCGGCAGGTGATCGCGGCGCCGGATGATGCCGGTTTCGAGATTACCATCCGGGATTTGACCGGCAACGGCGGCGGGCATTTGGCTCTGGATGAAGAGGAACAGCAGGCTACGATCCGGCGGTTCATCCGCCCCTTCGACCTCTCGCACGCGCCGCTATTGAGAGTTGAATTGGTCAAGTACAGCGAGAGCCAGTGTTTGATGCTGGCGGACATGCATCATATCGTGGCGGACGGTACGTCTACGGGCATTCTCATGAGGGAATTCATGGACTTGTATGACGGTAAGACGCTCCAGCCCCTGAATATACAATACAAAGATTACGCTGTCTGGATGCAATCGGACGGCATGATCGAGACCCTGGAGCGGCAAGAGGCCTACTGGTTGGATCTTTTGACCCCTCTGCCGCCGCGGTTGGATTTGCCCTTCGATTTTCCACGTGGCGACCAAAAGAACTACGAGGGCGAGCGGATGGAATTCCTATTGCCCGCCGGACTGTACCGCGGTATCGTTAAATTGGCCGCAGCCAACGACATGACGCCGTTTATGGTTTTATTGGCGGCCTTCACGATCCTTTTGGCCCGGCTCTGCGGCCAGGAGGATGTGGTGGTGGGGACGCCGGTGGCTAACCGGCGGCATGCCGATCTGGAACCGATTATCGGGATGTTCGTCAACACCCTGGCGCTGCGGAATCGGGTCATTGGGGAACAAAACCTCGATGAGTTTTTGCTGGAAGTGAGGGCGCGAACCCTTCAAGCGTTCGAAAACCAGGAATATCCATTCGAAACTCTGGCGGGCCGGTTGATGGACCAGCGGCGGTCGGAGCGGAACGCGATTTTCGATGTGTTTTTTTCGATGGAAAACGAGGAGATACCCGAGGTGTCTATCCACGGATTGGAGATGAAGCCCGCTGGCTATCAATACAAAAGAGCTCCCTTCGATCTGGTTCTCATCTGTAAAGAAACGGAAGCCTCGATGCAGGCTTCGTTCCTCTACCCGGCGGCGTTATTCAAAGGTGGGACGATCGAGAGATTCTTCGGTTATTTCCAGGAAATAGCGTCCGCCATGACTGGCGGCGATTGCCGGTCATTGTTGGATATCAGTATTTCCCACCGTTTTATGGAATCTAGACACTCGATTCTCGAAGAGGCGAGCGGAGGATTCGATTTTTGATAAGGAGAGCAGAACATGCTGAACAGAAGAAACAGGGATGAATTGACGCTGGCCGCCAGCCAGAAACCGGAGGAGCAGGCATTCTGGCTGGAGCGGTTGTCGGGGGAGGTTAAGCCTACGTCGTTTCCTTACGATATGCCGGATACCGGCCGGAAGGATGATTATCATGAGTTCCCAATCCAATTGGACAATAACCTGGCGGCGGGACTCAAAAAAATGGCCGGAGATTCCAGTGTCCGGTTGCATTTGGTGCTGGCCTCCCTTGCCGCCTGTTTGGCGGGGCAATATGGGAACACAGGAGATGTACTGATCGGAACACCGATTTTCAGCGGCGATTCGACTGAGAGCCTGATCAACACTGTTCTTCCATTGCGACTGAATTTGCAACCACACATGAGTTTCAAAGACCTGGTGTTATCCATGAGGGATGTGACGGTGCAGGCAACGCAGCATCAAAACTTCCCGATGGAGATTCTGGCGGAAAAGCTTGGTTTTTCTCAAAACCAGCGGCGGTTCCCGCTTTTTGATATCGTGGTGGTACTGGACGACAACCAGGAAATCGAGAACATCCTCTGGACAAATCCTTCGGTTGTCTTTCGGTTTGCCAGCGACGATTCTTCGCTCTTTGGAAAACTTATATACAAACCGTATCTCTATCATCCGCAATCCATTGAACGGTTCGCCGCTCATTTCTCGCGATTGGCGCGACAAATGGTCGCCGCTCCCCAGACCGGATTGGAAGAGGCGGATATCCTCACAGACGAGGAACGCCATACGATTATTAATATCTTCAATGATACGGCAACCAATCATCCCGCGGATGAGACCATTCCGCAATTGTTTGAAAAACGGGTGGCTGAAGCCGCCGATCACATTGCCGTACGGTTTTTTCATCTTCATCTGACGTACAGGGAATTGAACGAAAGGTCAAACCGGTTGGCCCATTTTCTCAGAACGCGGGGGGTAGGGCGCGACACAGTTGTGGGCTTATTGATGGACCGGTCGCTGGAATTGATTGTGTCGGTCGTCGCCGTGTTGAAGGCCGGCGGCGCGTACTTGCCGCTGGATCCCCATTTTCCCGAGCGACGACTCTACTCCATTCTGGATGAGAATCTGCCGCCGGTGGTCATCACCAGGCAAGAGGCTGTCAAAGCGATGTCGTTTTCGTCGCTGCAATCTTCTCCAACACTCGAGGTGGAAATCGTCAAAACGCCGCCGCGGCAACCGGTAACTTGTTTTGACGATTTACCGAGGCCCAATCGCACATTGGTGGACTATGACAAATACCACCGCCGCATCGGTATCGCTCCAGTGAAAAAAACCGTCACACTACAGATGTCCCGTGGTTGCCCCTACAATTGCCTGTATTGCCATAAGATCTGGCCAAAAAACCATGTGACCCGCAGCGCGGAGCATGTGATGGAGGAGATCCGCTATTGCCGCGACGCCGGAGTGCGGCAATTTGTGTTCATCGACGACATCTTCAACCTGGATAAAAAGAACAGCGGCAAAATTCTCGAAACCATCATCAAGGAAGAGCTCGATATCCAACTCTTCTTTCCCAACGGATTGCGCGCCGACATATTGGACCGGGAATTCATCGACCTGATGGCCGAGGCCGGCACCGTGAATATCGATGTGGCGCTCGAGTCCGGCTCGGAGCGGATCCAAAAATTGATGCGCAAGAATTTGAATATCGAAAAATTTGTGGAGAATGTCCGCTATATCGCAACGGCGCATCCGCAGATCATTCTAGAGATGGAGATGTTGCAAGGGGTGCCCACCGAAACCGAGGATGAGGCGTTGCTCACCCTGGAGATTTTGAAGGAAATCAAGTGGGTTCATTTTCCCAATCTCAATATATTGAAAATATTTCCCAATACAGACATGTACCGGTTGGCCATCGAGCAGGGGGTGTCGAGAGATGCCATCATGCGCTCAACCAATTTCGCCTATCATGAACTACCCGCCACATTGCCGTATCCCGCCTCCTTCACCAGGCAATGCCAGGCGATGTTACTGGACGAGTATTTTCTTTCCAAAGAGCGTTTGAGAGCCGTTTTACCGGTCCAGATGAAGATCCTCTCGGAGGAAGAACTGGTGCAAAAATACGACACCTACCTTCCCGTCAGGATTCGGAGCTTCCAGGATATTCTGGATGTATGCGGGCTGGCGCCGGAAGATCTGGGCGACGCGCGTCCGGTTCCGGAGGGCCGGTTGATAGCCGGGGATTTTAACGAAAAAATAAAGCATTGTTTCAAAACCCAAAAAAAAGAGCCGGGGGCGTTGCGTGTCTTGTTACTGGATCTGTCGCAGTTTTTCAGCGGCGATTCCGGCGACATGTTGTACGATGTGGTGGAAGAACCTCTAGGATTGATGTGCTTGTTGACATATTTGGAAGAGACCTTCGGCGGAAAAATCGACGGCAAGATTTTGAAGTCGCGAATCGATTTCGACGGCTACTCCGATTTGAAGCGAAAAATAGAAGCATTCAATCCGCAATTGATCGGAATCCGCACCCTGTCTTACTTCAAGGACTTTTTTCATCACGCGGTAACCCGGATGCGGCAATGGGGAGTTTCGGTTCCCATTATCGCCGGCGGGCCGTATGCCACCAGCGATTATGTGTTGATGCTAAAAGACCCCAATGTGAATCTAGCTGTATTGGGGGAAGGGGAACTGACATTCGCGGAATTGGTGGGAAAGATGTTGGAGAACGATGGCAACTTGCCCCCAAAAGAGATCCTGTCGTCGATCCAGGGACTGGCGTTCGTAGACCAGGCCGAAAATTCGCCAGCACGTCCCGTTTGCCGGGATGTCGTGGTTTTGGACGAAGGGGATGATTGGCTGCCGGAAGATGTGTCCAATCCGGCTTTGGTGAATGAAGCGGGTGATCTTGTGTATTTGATCTCCACCTCCGGTTCCACAGGCAAACCGAAGAGCGTGATGATGGAGCATCGCAGCCTTTGCAATCTGATTGGTTTCCAGTACCGGCAGAGCGGCATCGACTTTTCGCGCGTGCTGCAGTTCGCCTCCATCTCTTTTGACGTTTCGTTCCAGGAGATTTTTTCCACTCTGTTGGCCGGCGGAGAATTGTACCTGGTGGATGAAAATTTGCGTAGCCAGGTGTCTCAGTTGTGGGAGATGCTGGAAAAAAATTCGGTCAAAACGATGTTCATCCCGCCGGCGTTCTTGCGGTTTGTGTTTGAGGAGGAACGTCTGGCCGCGTCGTTTCCACGGTCCGTCGCTCACATTATCTGCGCCGGGGAGCAATTGGTGGTGACGGATCCCATGAAGTGGCGGTTCAAGGAAAACAAGGT
>JAHELQ010000057.1:0-2532 GCA_024644125.1 Candidatus Aminicenantota bacterium
AGTCATTGGCGATGGCGTAGGGGTGGTGGTGCTGGCAGTGTTGGAGGATGCGCTCTCCGCCCGGTACCATATTTATGCGGTCATCAAAGGCTCCGCCATTAACAATGACGGCAGACGGAAGGTGGGTTATACGGCCCCCAGCGTCAAAGGGCAGGCGGTGGCAATTCGTTCGGCGTTGCATGTTGCGGGGATTTCGCCCGAGAGTATCGGGTACATCGAAACTCATGGAACCGGAACTCCGCTGGGGGACCCTATTGAAATCGAAGCTTTGTCCCAGGCTTTGGGAAGGCGTGTGAACGGAACTCGCCCCGTCGGTTCCGTAAAAGGCAATATCGGGCATCTGAACACCGCCGCAGGAGTGATAGGATTTATAAAAGTAATTTTGTCTTTAATTCATAAACAAATTCCTCCGAGTATCAATTGCCCGGTCCCCAATCGCAAGATTTTTTCCTCCGTTACCGGTTTTCATGTCAATACCGGTCTGGTGGACTGGCAGACCGATGGATATCCCCGCAGGGCCGGTGTGAGCTCTTTTGGGATCGGCGGCACCAATGCCCATGTGGTTTTGGAAGAGTGGAGCCGGCAAGACCGGGAACGTGAGACATTTCCTGAGTCGAACGAATATCAATTGCTAATTTGGTCTGCCCGCACCGAAAACGCAATGAAGCGGATGACTGGAAATCTAGAACGCTTTTTCGCCGGGAGGACCGGTATCTCTTTAGCCGATGCCGCCTTCACATTGCAAGTTGGCAGGCGCGCCTTCTCGCATCGTTGTTTTGCGGTGTGCCGGGATGCCGTGGATGCGGTGGAGAAAATCCATTGGTGCCTCGATGAAACCGATCAACTGGAGATGGAAGCGATCGATAGCCATCAGGTTGTGTTTCTATTTCCCGGCCAGGGAAGCCAATATCTAAACATGGGATTGGATCTGTACCGGCGGGCGCCCGAGTACCGCAGACAATTGGATCTCTGCCTGGGAAAATTGAACCGGTTGATGGGACTCACGTTAGAGGATCTAATATTTCCATCCTCTGAGAAACAGGTTCCGGATCTCCTACGCACCGATATTGCCCAGCCATTGTTGTTCGCCGTCGAATATTCGTTGGCTCAGGTGCTGTTGCAGTGGGGCATCGTTCCTTCGGCAATGTTGGGTCATAGTATCGGGCAATATGTAGCTGCCGTTCTAGCGGAAGTGTTTGAATTGGATGACGCGTTGCGTATTGTCGTTGAGCGGGGGCGTTTGATGCAAGCGATGTCTTCCGGCGTGATGACCAGTGTTTCGGCTTGCGAGGAGGATGTACTCCCATTGCTTTCCGCTGAATTGTCGCTGGCGGCAGTCAATTCTCCTTCCGTGAGCGTGGTGTCAGGGCCCGAAGAAGCGATGGCTCGCCTCGAACGGGATCTCGCTGAGCGAAATATCGAGTATCGCCGTCTTCACACCTCCCACGCGTTTCATTCGGCAATGATGGATCCGGCTTTAGAACCTTTTCTGCGTTGTTTTGCCGGTATGAATCTGCATGAGCCGAAGATTCCCGTAATATGCAATGTCACCGGCCGGGTGTTGACCGCCGCCCAGGCGCAAGATCCGGCTTATTGGGCGGAACACCTGCGACGGTGTGTTCGATTCTCGCATGGAGTCCGGTCTTTGTTCAACGACGGCGCCAGAATGTTCCTGGAGGTGGGGCCCGGTAGGGTATTGAGCACATTTGTTCGCCAACACGACGATTTGGCAGCAAATAGCATGTCAGTCCATCTCATGCGTCATCCTCAACAAAATTTAGCGGACGATTCCGTTCTTTTGGAAGGGTTGGGGCGTTATTGGAAGTATGGCGGTTCAATCGATTGGAAGAGGTTCCAGGGGGACAGGCAATGTAGATTTGAATCCATGCCGTCCTATCCATTCGAGCGGGTGTTTCATTGGCCCAGGAGAGACCCGGCGCGCATGGTCTCTGAAATTTTGAAGAATGGGTTTAATGGGAAACAGCAGCGTACTGTGGACAATTGGTTTTATGAACCGGTCTGGCATCAACTGGAAGGGGTGGAATTTCCTCATGTTCGTGATGCCCGGGCATACAACTGGTTGGTGTTTTGTGACGAAGGAGGATTAGGAGACATATTCGCGGGACAATTCGAAAAAGATGTTCCAGCGGTTTTTCGCGTGTTCGCGGGAGATCGTTTTTTGGCTGATGGGTTTGGAGGTTTTTATCTGAATCCCGGCTGCGATGCCGATTATCGAACATTGCTTCGAGAATTACCCCCGGCCAATGGGAAACCATGGAATGTTGTCTTTTGGTGGCCCATGGGGCGTGAGGAGAGTTTCTTCAGCATGTTGTATCTTGCCAGGGCAATTGGCGGTTATAGCAAGGAACTATCGTTTCGTATCAAGTTTATCGCCGATCGCCTGGCAGGTGTGTCGGGGAGCGATGAGATAGATCCTGGGCGCGCTCTTCTGATGGGCCCTGTACTGACGATTCCCCGTGAATATGGCAACATCGCCTGCGAATTAATTGATGTGGCGCTACCGGCAGCCGG
>JAHELQ010000057.1:2542-16569 GCA_024644125.1 Candidatus Aminicenantota bacterium
GGCTCCCCGGAGCGAAAAACTTTTTTTGATCAGGTGCTGGCCGCATGTTTGCGCCCACTGAGCGGAAGATGTGTCGCCATCCGCGGGGGCCATTTTTGGGAAAGGAATGTCGAGCGGGTTTATTTGCCGGAATCCTCTTCATCGGGAGTTCGGTTGCGGCGGCAAGGGCTTTATATCATAACCGGCGGTTTGGGGGGCATCGGCTTGACTTTGGCGGAATATCTGGCCCGAAGTGTAAAGGCGCGGTTGGTGCTGATCGATCCCGTTCCTTTTCCCCACCAATCGGAATGGAGGGATGCCGGGGCGAATTTCAGGAAAAATAAAGTCGTCGCCTCAAAGGTGGAACTATTGCTGACCATCCGGGAACTCGGCGCGGAAATTTTCATTTCCAATGATAATATCGCCGATCCTGAAGCGATGAAACAATTGCTTGCCGAGGTCGATCAAAGGTTCGGGAAGGTTGATGGCCTGATTCATTCCGCCGGAGTCGGGGATGGGACACTTCTCGAACAATTGGATACCGCTATCGTTCGACGTTGTATGGAACCGAAAGTGGAAGGCCTGCTGGTATTGGACCAATTGCTCGCCGGTCATAATCTGGATTTTGTACTCCTGTGCTCATCCTTGAACGCGGTGTCGCCGGTAGCCGGGCAAGTGGGATATTGTGCGGGCAACGCATTTCTTGATTCCTTTGCCGAAGCCCGGGATTTGCCTGGAGGCACCAGGGTTATGTCTGTGGCCTGGGATACCTGGCAAAATGTCGGGATGGCGGTGGAATATATGAGACGGATCGCTGAGAAGACGGATGGGATCTTGCCTCCTGAAGGGGTTGAAATTTTCCGGAGGGCTCTAGCGAATCCCCGTCCTTATCTATTGATATCTATAAAAAATCTCAAAGACGCTAAACTGTCCGCCGGGCCCGCCGCGCAATTGACCCGGAGCGCGCCCGTGGACGAAAAGACGGTCGGCATTGGTTCGGGGATGACGGGCCAGGATTTGCCCATGGAATTGCGGGACATCTTTTCCGCTACCCTGGGGATCCCTGACTATAGTCCCGATGATGATTTTTTTGAAAAAGGAGGCGATTCATTGAAGGCGAGCGTCCTGGTAGCAAAAATAAACCGGGCTCTGACGGTCAAGCTTCCTATAGCAGATCTCTTCAACCACCCCTCCCCAAATCTTTTAGCCGCGCGGCTACTTCCTGCTTCCAGACCTCTGCATGCGGGCGTTCCTCTAATAGAAAAAATGGATTATTATCCCACATCATCCCAACAAAAACGTTTGTTTGTATTGCAACAGGTGGATTTCGCTTCAACCGCGTTTAATGTTCACACCATCCGCCGGTTGAAAGGGATGATAAATCTCCCACGGTTTCAGGGGATCTTCGACCGGTTGGTCGAACGGCACGACAGCCTCCGTACCTCGTTTTGTGTCATCGACGGCGAACCTGTGCAACGGGTACATTCAGTAGCTCAAATGACGGTTTCTGTGATAGACGCAACAGAACTGGCAAATCCAGGAGATGTCGAAGGTATCATCGCAGGTATGGTTCGCTCCTTCGATCTGACAGTACCGCCCCTGTGGCGCGTTGTATTGATTAAAGAAAACGACGATTCGGCTATTTTAGTGGCGGAATTGCACCATATTATCGTTGACGGCCTGTCGGTGGATATTTTAATGGCGGAATTCGCCGCTCTCTATTCAGGTGAAAGTCTGCAACCTCCGGTTGTCCAGTACAAAGAGTTTGCCCTCTGGCAGCTCCGGCCGGCAAATGCGGAGATACGGAAGCGGCAGGAACTATTCTGGCTGGAGCGGTTGAAGGAGCCGATTCCTATGCTGAACCTTCCGTTGGATTTTACCCGGCCACCGATTCAGGATGTTTCAGGGGCATCTGTGACCCATCGGTTGGACAGCCGTTTGTCCAAAGAACTGGAGGTCCTGGCGAAACGCAATAATGTGACCCTCTTTACTTTTTTGTTGGCGGTTTATTATATTTTTTTGCAGAAGGTCTGCCGTCAGCGAGATATTATCGTCGGAACTCCCGTGGGAGGAAGGATTCATGATGATTTTCAGCGGGTTGTGGGGATGTTTGTCAATATGCTGGCCCTGCGAACCGAGGTGGAGGGCGGAGTGCGTTTCAGGGATTTTGTCGGCCGTCTTCAACAGGATGTTCTGGTCGCTTTTGATCATCAGGATTACCCGTTCGAGGAACTGGTGGAGAAGTCGGCGATGGTCAGGAATCTGAGCCATCATCCGTTTTTCGATACGGCGTTCGTTTTCCAGGGATGGAATCAACCTGATTTAGACGCCAATGGCTTTGGGGGTGGGGCTTTTGGTATCGAGTATATTGATTGGCGTCTCAGGCCTTCATTGTACGATTTGACGCTCGAAGCGACCCCTGCGGACGGTGGTCTGAAATTGGCATTTGTATATGCGACCCGGTTGTTCAGGCAAGAGACCATCGACAGATTTATGGCCTATTATGAACAGACTCTGGCCAATATCGCCGCGTCGCCGGATTGTTTTCTCCATGAGATCGAGATTGTGCCGGATTGCGAGAAGGAGGCGATTTTAAAACGGTTGTTTGCTCCGGTAGCCGATTTCCCGCGGGATCAGTCGCTTCACCGGTTGTTCTCCCTTCAAGCGCAGAAAAAAGGCGGTTCAGTGGCTTTGTGCGGCCCCTCGGCTTTTGATCGCGCTGGTGAATTTGGGCAAGTGGCCTACGAAACTCTAGAGCGGCATTCAGATATACTGGCGGCCAGACTCAGGAAAGTAGGCGTCCGCTCCGGATTTCCAATCGCTCTGTTGCTGAACCGTTCGCTGGAAATGATAACCGCTATCCTGGCCATTTTAAAGGCCGGCGCGTCATATCTTCCGATAGACCCGGACTATCCCGCAGAGAGAATTCTCTATATGCTGGCTGATAGCGCTGTTGACATCGTAATCTGTGATAAGGGGGTGGAATTGGCCAATTTGCCTTGCCATGCGCTGGTGTTAGATGAGTCGGGGATTATCGGAGATAGTGAAGGCGCTCCGGCGCTCGAACCGGATGCCGTTGTTTCATCAGACTCGCCCGCCTATATTATCTACACATCCGGCACCACCGGTCGTCCCAAAGGTGTGTCGATCCTGCATCGCAATGTCGTAGGCTTGATGTGCCACAACGATAGCCGGTTTACGTTTTCCCATATGGACATATGGACGATGTTTCATTCTTACTGCTTTGATTTTTCCGTGTGGGAGATGTATGGAGCCTTGTTGTTCGGCGGTAGGTTGTTGGTGGTTCCGCGCGATGTGGCCCGTGACACAATGCAATTTCTAGAACTTCTGCAAACGCAGGCGGTAACTGTTCTCAACCAGACTCCCATGGCGTTCTACCGTCTCAGCGACACTCTGAACGTGAATAAAGTTCAGCGAATGGCCGTTCGTTATGTGATTTTCGGCGGAGAAGCCTTAAATCCTTCTAAATTGAAAGAATGGAAGGAAAGCTTTCCCGAGACATCGTTCATCAATATGTTCGGCATCACCGAGACAACGGTTCATGTGACCTACAAAAAAATCGGAGACCGGGAAATCCAATCCGGTTGCAGCAATATTGGGGCGCCCCTGCCTACGATGAGGTCTTTGATTGTGGACGCGGACGGTAAAATCCTACCCGCTGGAATCGTCGGCGAGATGCTGGTGGCCGGCGCCGGAGTAGGAGCCGGATACCTGAACCGCCCGGAATTGACCCATGAAAAATTTGTGGAACACCCTGATTGCCCTGGAGAGCGTTTGTATCGGTCCGGCGATTTGGCGCGGATTCTTCTCAACGGCGACATGGAGTACCTGGGCCGCATTGATTTTCAGGTGAAAATCCGCGGTCATCGAATCGAGTTGGGAGAAATCCAACAACGATTGCTGCAAATTCCCGGTATAAACAATGCTCTCGTTATGCCGCGGCAGGACTCGGACGGAGACACTCATCTTTGCGCATATGTGGTTTTTTCCGATGGTGGCATAGAAGAATCGGATGCCCTTTGGTTGAAGCGGGAGCTTACCGGTATCCTGCCTGGTTATATGATCCCCGCCTGGTTTGTACCTCTGAAAAGATTCCCTACAACTTCCACCGGGAAAGTGGATTACCGCCGGTTGCCCGATCCCAGCCTGCCAAAGGAAGCGCAGAGTCTTACACCGCCTGGAAATGATATTGAGTCGCGACTGGCGATAATCTGGCGGGATGTGCTAAGAGTGGCGCCGGAGCGGCTGGGAATCGATTGCAATTTTTTTGAATTGGGCGGGCATTCCCTCAAAGCTACCGCTCTCTCGCTGAAAATTCAGCAGGAGTTTGGCGTGGCCATCTCCCTTGCGGAAATATTCAATTCGCCCACTATCCGGCAGTTAGCTGCATTGTTGACTGTGAGCGACGAGGTGTCGTTGGAATTTTCGTTGAATATAGCGGAGGAGCGCGAGTATTACCCATTGTCGCCGGCGCAGCAACGACTTTTTGTTTTGCAGCAGATGGAAATCGACAGCATTGTCTATCATATTACATTGCCGTTGCTGTTCGACACGGCCCTTGACATTCAGAAACTTCAAGAGGTGTTCGCTCAATTGATCTTGCGGCACGAAAGCTTTCGGACATCGTTTTTTATCCTCGATCGGGTGCCGGTTCAACGGATACATGCGGATGTTCCTTTTCAAATAGAGCATTTCGATACCGCTGGGAAGGCTATCGACCTGGATGGTGTTCTGCGCAGTTTCGTCCGGCCCTTCGATTTCACGTGCCCTCCCTTGTTGCGGGTGGGGGGCGCTAACCTGGCTGATGGGCGCTTTTTTCTTTGTGTCGATCTCCATCATATTATCGGCGACGCGGTCTCGCTTCAGGTTTTGGTGCGGGAATTTTCCCGGTTGTATGAAGGAGGGGACCTCCCGCCGCTAGAATGGCGATACCGTGATTACGCCTGTTGGATGCATCAGGAATCGATGCTCCTCGTATTGCGCGGGCAAGAGGAGTTCTGGCTCCGGCATCTGGATGGGGAACTGCCGGTGTTGGATTTGCCCATCGAAGGTACTCGTCCGTCGGTACAGAGTTTCGAGGGTAGCCATCACTCCTTTTTCATAGACCGGGAGACGGCGGGTTTGTACAAAAATCTGGCAAACGGTAAGTCGGTAACCTTTTTTGTGATGGGGCTGGCTGTTTTCTTCATATTTCTTTCCAAACTGAGCGGTCAGGAAGATATTGTAGTCGGGACACCGGTTACCGGGCGGAAGCGCGGTGGGCTCGAATCTATTGTCGGTATGTTTGTGAATACTCTGGCGCTCAGGAGAAAACTATCTTATGATCAATCCTTTCGAGACTTTCTCGAAGCTGTCGGAGACGTTGTCCTGGGGGCTCTGGAACATCAAGAACTCCCGTTTGAATGGTTGGTGGAACAGCTCGATAATGTTAGAGATACCGGACGAAATCCTCTGTTTGATGTGATGTTCTCCTGGGGGAATCCCGATTCGATCGTAGGGGGCTCCGGTGACCGCCTTTTAAATACGATGACGTGGCACCGTCTTGAAACCAATACATCGAAGTTCGACCTCTCGTTGGAAATGGCGGAGAAGGACGACCGGATCATCTGCGATCTGGAATATTGCTCCCGTTTATTCAAGTCTGCCACCATCGAGCGGTTTGCGGCCTATTTCAAACATGTGCTTTCCTGTATTTTAGAAAATCCAGATATTCAAATAAAAGATTGCCAGCTCATGTCGCCGGATGAGAAACGCCGTGTGATTGAGGAATTCAATCGCACGGCATCCGATATAAACATTGAAATGACCATCCCGGAATTGTGGCGACTGTCCGTTGACGTTTCCGCCGACCGGGTGGCCCTGGTGGCCGGGCGCCATTCCGTCACTTACCGTGAACTCGATTCCCGCGCCGCTGTTTTCGCACGAAAATTTTTCGCTTCCGGCGTAGGTCCCAACCGTCTGTTCGCCGTCGCCCTGGACCGGTCTTTGGAAGCTGTCATTGCGATTTTTGGGATCTTGAAGTCCGGCGGCGCCTATTTGCCGATGGATACCGGATCGCCGTTCAGTAGAATCCAATACATGATGAATGACAGTAATGCCTGTGGTCTCATAACCTCGCGTAATCTTTTTGATAAATGGCAGGAACGAGAATTTATCTGGCCGGTGACTATAGTAGAAACCATCGATCCATCGGATAGAGACGTAATCCCTCATACGTTTTCCTGCGCGCCTCAGAATTGGGCTTATTGCATCTACACTTCCGGCACCACCGGTAAACCCAAGGGTGTCATTGTTCCGCACCGGGCGGTGGTGAATCGTATGTTTTATGTCCAACGCCAATATGGGCTGGGACCGGATGATGTCATTCTACAAAAGACCCCGCTGTTTTTTGATGTATCTGTCTGCGAATTGTTCCGGTGGATTCCTGGGCGGGGACGGGTGTGCTTGCTGGAACATGGGGGAGAAAAGGATCCTGTGGTCATGGCCGCGGCGGTTCGGGATTACCGGGTTACCGTTATTGATTTTGTACCTTCCATGCTGACATTGTTCCTTGGTTATTTGACAAGCGCGGGAACACATGAGTACGCGAAATCCCTGCGCTGGGTGTTTGTCGGGGTGGAAGTGGTGGACCGGCTGCTGGTGAAAACGTTCAACGATATATTGTTCCGGCGGTTCGATACTCGCCTGATCAACGCTTACGGCCCCACCGAAGCCACGGTAGATGTCGCCGCGATCGATTGTTCCAATTGTGTAGGCGAAAAATCTATTCCCATCGGTAAGCCCATTCAGAACACAAAAATTTATATATTGGACCGGTATCAAAAACCCCAGCCGATTGGAGTGAAGGGTGAAATCACGATTTCCGGCGTCAGCGTTTCCTGTGGTTATCTTAATAATCAAGGGCAGACCAGCGAATCATTCATCGATAATCCTTTTTGCCCGGGGGAGGTTATGTACCGGACCGGTGATATCGGCCGATTTTTGCCGGATGGGGTGATAGAGTTTTTTGGGCGCAAAGACCGTCAGGTGAAAATCCGTGGACATCGGGTCGAAACCGCCGAGGTCGAAGCTACAATCGTTTCCTACCCCGGAGTGAGTAAAGCATTGGTGGTGCCGATTGAAGATAATGGGGGCCAGAAATGTTTGTGTGCGTATGTAGTGCCTGAAACGTCTGCTCAACCTGTGGATATCAACCAGTTACGGCATTCTCTCGCAGATGAGATGCCGGCATATATGATCCCTTCGTTTTTTGTCACGATTCCAACGGTTCCCCTCACTCCCAACGAAAAAGTGGATTATGCTGCGTTGCCGGCACCCAAACAGACTGAATTCCAGGTCATTCCCCCCAAAGGATCACTGGAACGAAAGAAGGTCCAGATATGGGGGGACGTGTTGGGGATCGCTCCCGAGCGGATTGGGGCCACCGCCAGTTTCTTTGATTTGGGCGGGCATTCGTTAAGCGCGGCTATATTGTCGTCTCAAATCAAGAAGCACTTCAAGGCTGATGTTCTGATTCTTGATATTTTCCGGTTCCCGACGGTCCGGCAATTATGCGGCCAATTGCAAGATGCGGATGTTTTTGATCATAAACCTCTAGAGGTGGTGGAGAAAAAAGAATATTACCCCCTTTCGTCATCGCAGGAGCGTTTCTACGTCCTTCAGGCCATGATGCCGGATAGTATCGTCTATAATATGCCGGCATTGGTGCCATTGGCAGAGCTGGAGGTTGATCCCGGACGCCTGTCCATGATTTTTTCCCAACTGATCGCCCGTCATGAGAGCTTCAGGACATCGTTTTTTATGGCGGGTGGGAGCCCGGTACAGCGGATTTTTGATACCGTCGATTTTTATCTGCAAGAATTGGAGCCGGATCTCGCTATTTTTGTCCGTCCATTCGATTTGTCCAAACCGCCGCTTTTTAGAGCGGGTATCGCTCCGCGGGGCGATGGATATGTCCTGGCGTTGGATATGCATCACATCATTTCAGACGGATTTTCAACGGAGATATTTGTTCGTGAGTGTTTGGCTTTATTGCAGGAGGAAAAACTCCCTCCTCTCGACTATCGTTATGTGGATTTCGCTGTGTGGTGGCATGAAGATGTAAATCAGAGCAGGATCCAGGAGCAAAAAATCTTTTGGCTGGAACAATTCTCTTCCGCCTGTCCACCGCTTTTACTGCCTATTGACCGTCCCCGTCCTCCAATTCAGAGCTTCGAAGGTGAGAGTGTATCCTTCAAGATTGACGCTCAAACTACAGCGGCTCTGGAACATCTGGCGTCTTGCGGCGGCGCAACATTGTATATGGTCTTTTTGGCGATTTTTTATGTTTTTCTATCCAGGATCGCCGACCAGGAGGATATTGTTATCGGAACTCCTGCGGCCGGCCGGGATAGACCTGAGGCGCAGAATATCATCGGCAATTTTGTCAACACATTACCTCTGCGGTTTCATGTGAATAGGGAGCAGACGTTTCTGAGATTTTTCGAAAATATTCGTGAGTTTACCTTGCAAGCTCTCGAGAATCAATCGTATCCTTTCGAGGATTTAGTTGAAACGCTAGGCGTGCCACGCGATGCCGGTCGCAATCCACTGTTCGATGTGATGTTCGCATTTCAATCCATTGCCGGGGACGCGGCGACTTTGAAATTACCGCGCCAAACTGGAACCCATACAGATCTGTTCAAGGTTGCGAAACTGGATTTGACTCTTCATGCCGAACAGACCAACGGCGGTGTCAATTGTAGTTTCGAATATTTTTCCAGTTTGTTCAACCGGCAGTCTATTGTGTATTTCAGTCTCTATTTCCAGGAAATCACACGAACCGTCGCTTCCGATCCTGACGCACGCTTGCGGGATATCAGCCTGATGCCAGCGGAACAGAAGAATGAGATAATTTACACGTTTAACTACAATGACGTATCCTTTCCCTCTTTCTCATCCATTATCCAGGTTTTCGAAAACCGCCTGGAGAGATATTCGACCTCGACTGCTCTGGTGGATGGCGATAAGCACCTGAGCTATCTTTTCTTCGACCGGCTTTGCAGGAAAATGGCCTGGAATATTCGAGAAAAGGGGATCGGTGTCGGGGAGATTGTGATCTTTTCAATGGAGCGGTCCGCCCAAATGGTGGCGGCTCTCTTTGGAGTATTGTCCGTCGGGGCCGTGTATTTACCGGTTGATCCATCGTTATCCCGGGAGAGGCAATCGTTTGTATTCAATGATAGCGGCGCGGCCATCGCCATGACAGATGACGATGTGCGGGATCTGCCGCAATTTGCCGAATGGCGGCGAGACTCGGAGTCCGATGTCCCCGGCCCGTCCCATCTCGCTTATGTGATTTACACTTCCGGAAGTACTGGTAGGCCTAAGGGAGTGGTGGTGAATCACGGCTCCCTGCTAAATCTCTGTTTCGCCCTGGACCACTCCTATCCGCTTGTGGCCGGTGATTCACATCTGTTAAAAGCGCCCCTCATTTTTGATGCGTCCATTATGGAACTCTTCGGATGGTTTTTTTGCGGAGGAAAGTTGACCATTCTTCCCCAGGGGTGGGAAAGGGATCCTGCGGCAATTCTTCGTTCATTGTTCCAGTACCGGATTACCCATCTCAATTTTGTACCCTCCATGTTTCAGGTGTTTATCGAAGCGATAAATAAAAGAAATGCGCGGTTATTGAAAAGTTTGTCTTATTTGTTTTTAGGGGGGGAAGCTTTGACTCCGCAACCTCTAGAAGCTCTGCGTAAATGGGCGCCCCATGTCGTGCCCATCAATCTTTATGGCCCCACCGAGGCGACGGTCACTTCCAGCGGTTACTCTCTCAATGAATGGCGACAGGGGGAACCGATCCCTATCGGAAAGCCGCATGCCAACATCAAATTGTACATTCTGGACCGGTACTCCGGCATTCAACCCATCGGTATTCCAGGTGAGTTGTGCATCGGCGGCGCCGGTCTCGCGCCGGGGTATCTCAACCGGCCGGAATTGACCGACCGGTTATTCGTGGAAGTGAGTATCGATAATCATGAGAAGCGTATGCTCTATCGGAGCGGAGATCTGGCCCGTTGGCGGGGGGATGGCAATATTGAATTTTTGGGCCGGATTGACCAGCAAGTGAAAATCCGCGGTTACCGGGTGGAACCTGGAGAAATTGAAACCCTGCTGCTCCGGTGCGCCGGTATCAAGCAGGCGGCGGTCATCCCCCGCAGAAGGAACGGCTCATCGAGCGGCGCAACCGCAGCGGATTCCGGGGGCGACTATTTGTGCGCCTATTTGGTGCCGGACAAAAAGATCGATGTTCCGGAGATTGAACGACACCTGGCACGTTTTCTACCGCCGTATATGGTGCCCTCTTACTTTATTCCCATCGCCGAGATTCCCCTGACCCCCGGAGGCAAATTGGATCGCAGCGCTCTTCCGGCTCCGCATATGATACATGACAGGAGTGAGGGCTCAGGAGGCATCGCTCCATCCCTGCGGGGATTGGAAAAAATTGTCGCTTCAGTTTGGAGCGAGGTGTTGGGCATCGCAGACGTTGGCGTTCATGAAAACTTTTTTGAAGCCGGCGGTAACTCTCTGGATTTGATACGCGTCGGTAACCGTCTCACAGAGGAACTGGAACAAGCTGTCGATGCCGTCAAAATGTTCCAATATCCCACCATTCATTCTTTTTGCCGTTACCTGGAAGGAGGGGTAGAGGGACAGGCAAAAAACCTTCCCGATACTGTTTTTGAAGTTGAATCTCATGAACAATCCGATGTGGCGGTTATCGGGATGGCCGGGCGTTTCCCCGGCGCTGAAAATGTCGAGCGTTTTTGGGAAAATATCCGGGATGGTGTAGAGTCGATTACATTTTATTCGCCGGAAGAACTCCTGGCCGCCGGAGTTTCTCGCCGTTTATTGGATAATCCCGCATATATTCGATGTGGCGGAGGTGTCCTCGATGGCAAGGAGTTATTTGATGCGGCTTTTTTCAATTATACACCCAATGAAGCGGAGGCGATGGATCCCCAGATACGACTGTTTCATGAGACTGTCTGGGAAGCGCTTGAACACGCGGGATATGAACCGGATGACTGTAAAATACCTGTGGGATTGTATGCCGGTTCGTCTTCCAGTTTCAATTGGGAGGCAATGGTCCTTCTTTCAGGGAAACAAGAAAAAATGGGGCAATTCGCCATTTCTCAATTGGCCTGCCGTGATATGCTGGCTACCCGTATCTCTTACAAGCTCAATTTTAATGGCCCGAGTTTTTTGGTTCAAACCGCCTGTTCCACCTCTCTGGTGGCTGTGGATTTAGCCTGCCGCGGCCTGATGGCCAATCAATGTAAGATGGCTGTAGCTGGAGGAGTTAGTGTGTTTTCCACCGGCGCCGCTGGTTATCTTTTTGAAGAAGGAATGATATATTCGCCGGACGGCCACTGTCGCGCTTTTGATGCCGGCGCAAGCGGGACTGTGCCCGGTGAAGGCGCTGCCGCGGTGGTCTTGAAACTGTTGTCCGCGGCATTATATGATCGTGATTTTATTCATGCCGTAATCAAAGGCTCCGCGGTGAATAATGACGGTAACAGGAAAGTCGGTTATTCCGCCCCGAGTATTGAAGGGCAAGTAGAGGCCATAAGAAGGGCTCTTGCGGCGGCGAGGATTGAACCTTCGACTGTTGGTTATCTGGAAACCCATGGGACCGGGACGACGCTAGGGGATCCGGTGGAATTCGCCGCCTTGATGCAAGCGTTTGCCACCGCAAAAAAATATCGATGCGCTCTTGGTTCAGTGAAAACAAATGTAGGGCATATGGATGCTGCCGCCGGCGTAGCTGGATTGATTAAAGCCATCCAGGTGTTGAAACATCGCCAAATTCCGCCGCTGCTTCATTTTAAAACTCCAAATCCAAAAATTCCCTTTGACCAAAGCCCTTTTTATGTGAACAAAAGCATGCAAGCATGGACGGAAACCGACCATCCCCGCCGGGCTGGAGTCAGTTCTTTTGGAATCGGCGGTACCAACGCGCATGTAGTATTGGAAGAGTGGTTGCCGGATGACGCATATACCGAGAATACGATTGGATCTTTGCCCTACTGGTTGTTTGTCTTGTCAGCGCAGAGCAGTCGCGCCCTAACTGAGGCTGCGGGGCGTTTGGGAAGTTACCTTACGGAAAATTGCGGTTTGGATCTTGAAGATGTAGCGTATACATTGGCAGTGGGGCGGAAGGAATTCCGCTACCGTTCGTTTGTGATTGGAGAAAACAGGGAACAAATGATCGAGGCTCTTTCGAAAGACAGGGTTTACTCGTTCGACGCGACGCCGTACGTTGTATTTATGTTCTCAGGGCAGGGCTCTCAGTATATCGATATGGGCCGGCAGCTCTACGACTGTTTGCCTTTGTTCCGTTCGCACATGGACAAATGTTTCAAAATTATCAGGGCAATCACCGGTATCGACTCCCGCTCGATTCTTTATCCAAATTCAGGCGAGCCAAATAATCCCAACGCTCTGGAATCCTTCGCCATTACGTCACCTGCGAAATTGGCATTCGAATATTCGTTGTCCATGTTGTTAATCGCTTGGGGTGTAAAGCCTACCGCCATGATTGGGCATAGTTTTGGCGAGTATGCGGCGGCTTGTGTTTCAGGAGTGTTTTCGATCGAGATAGCCTTGCGGCTTGCGTACATTCGGGGAAAATTGATGGATTCACTGCCGCCGGGGGTCATGCTTGCCGTTCCGCTCAGTGAGGAAGAATTGAAGCCCTATCTCTCATCCGAAATTTCCCTGGCAGCCGTAAACAGCTCCCGTTCATGCACTGTATCTGGGGCGGAAGAAGAAATTTTGGCGCTCCAAAAACGGATGGAGTCGCAAGAGATCGAATGTGTCCGCCTCCGAGTCCCTAAGGCCTGTCATTCCCATATGATGGATCCAATTTTGGAAGAATTTACTCGAGAGGTTGGCGAAATTTCCTTCCAGCCGCCGGTAATTCCATATATTTCGAGTGTAACTGGCGATTGGATAGAAGCCCGGGATGCTATGGAGCCTTCCTATTGGGCGGATCATCTACGCCGTACCGTGCGTTTTGCCGACGGCTTATCGGTTTTATTGGAAGAAGAAAAAAGTGTGTTTGTGCAACTCGGATCGGACCGGAGTCTTATCTCTTTTATAGAGCGGCATCCTCGTTATGGAGCCGGGCATAAAACCGTCAATTTGGTGCGGCACCCCAAAGACGAGGTGGAGGATCTTTACTTCTTGTACCATAAGGTGGGTTTGCTCTGGGTATACGGTGTTCGCTTCGATTGGCCTGCATTCTTTAATGATCGGATGCCCCGCAGGGTGCCGTTACCGACCTATCCATTTCAGCGGCAACGATACTGGCTCGATATAGATCTCGCCCAAAAAGCAGGATCGTGGCTGTCCCGTCATTCCTCGACAAAAAAAACCTCCGATGCCGGCGGGATGATTTATATTCCCTCCTGGAAGCATACGTTGATTCCCCGCTTTCAGCCGGAGGAGGCGAATGCCGGTTCAGATATAATGATATTTGGCTTCGCCAATGAATTTGCAGAAGGTTTCTCTCGTAGGCTTGACGAACTTGGGTACAGGGTGACAATGGTTTTGCCTGGAGATCGTTTTGAACGAACCTCCGGCCAAATCTTTGCCATTGATCCCATGAAAAAAGAACATTACCATGAGATGTTTGCCGCTTTGAAGAAGGACGGACGGAATCCGCGACGGGTGATTCATCTGTGGAACGTGGATCCGGCCGCCGCTGAATTTCGCGAAATTGGCGATATTGATGCCGTGTTTAACATGGGGTTTTATAGCCTTGTGTTTTTAGCGGCAGCTTCAGAATGGCATAGTTCTTCACATCCGGTTCAGTTGTTTGTGGTGACCGACAACACCCTGGACGTGGGAGGAGATAAATATTTGAATCCTATGAAAGCTTCCATTCTCGGCGCTATTCGAGTCATCCCCAGGGAATACGCCGGAGCCGCTTGCCGCTTGATCGATATTTGCTGGCCTTTGGAGCGAACCTATAGGCAGGA